>JAQQAK010000061.1 GCA_028527945.1 Spirochaetaceae bacterium | reverse complement strand
ATGTTGCCTTGTCTGAAATATTTTTATCATTTGTAACCCAGACATAATCATAAATATCCGGATCATAATTTTCTTCAGACGATTTACCACTACTGGTTATAGTAACATAAACAGCATCATCACCAAGCGCGGACATCTGAGCAGGAAGAGTACTAAGCTCAATAATATTTTCTGAAGGGAGAAATGTTCTTGAACCTGAAGTTATGCTTTCAAGCAATACTTTAGCTCGATCTTCCAGTCCTGTGGCAAGAATTTTACGCTGATTTTCAAGAGTCATGATTGTTACAGGAACTGATATCATTGCGACAACCAGCAAGACAAGAATAGTAAATAAAAGAATAAACTTAACGCGCAAGCCCATACGTATTTTAGCCATTTGAGCAACCCTCTTCTCTTTTTCTTTATCGGTGATATCCTTTCCTTCTATGAGTGCTGTAACCTGATGCTTGAAGACTCTGGCTTCACTTACAACTTTTGCTGTTCGTCTAAGAGTAATAATAAACAAGAACAACAGAAAGATTACAATAAGAGAAAGGATTATATATTTGAACGGTAAAGTAAATTTTTTCTTTGGAGCTATGGATATTACTGGTTTTGGAACAGAAGAAAAATCTCCCAATTTTACGGTTCCGGAAGATTCTATCTTAATTCCACTTCTTGTAAAATAAAGACCGCGCCTTGGGTGTAAAAGTCCAATTTTGTAAGTACCTGCATCAATATTTTCTATTACCGGACCGTTTATTATTCTGTCACTTTTTACAGTGTAAAGCTCATCTTCTATATTATAAACATAGTCATAGGGTTTTCTTCCATCACGGTCAAGAATAACTTGTTTTACTAACCCGCCCACTGAAAAACCACGTCCTCTAAGTTCGAGTTTTATTGAGCCAAGAGCATCTTTTGAACTGTCAATAGAAGTTATATATGTGACAGGGATATACTTGTTTAGTCTGAGAACAATGGATTCAGTCTCTCCGGCATTTCCAACCTTATCAATAGCTCTAATATTAAGAGCCCACATACCATTATCAATATTCCTGAAAGAGTATGTAGTTCCTTTTGTTTGAACTCTTGAAGCCGAAGCCTTAAAGCGAAGATCTTCTATATTGCCTCCCCAATTCCATCGCCCCATATATTGTAGCCTGTAACTGTAGCCAGCAATATCATCATCAGGAGGAGGGGTCCAGTTTATGACAGAAGTATTAGATAATAAAGCTCCATTATCATCTAAATCTGGCTGAGTAAAAACAACCTTCCCTGGTGGAGTCGTGTCTCTATTCATTTCAATAACAGATGGTTTAGACCAGTTTCCCGCATAATCCTGAGCTATTAAATGAAAGAACCAACTGCCATCTTCATCAAGTTTTATTTTGACAGTTCTGTTTTTATCCAGCATTTTAAGATCATGCTCAGGCACATCATCTTTGTCGCGACTCCAGCTATAAGAATATCCAGCAATTCCTGAGGAATCTGAAGGAGAGTTCCATCGTACAATGAAATTACTTTGCGCAGCGGCTCTACCGGCTGCAAAGTTTGAAGCCCTGAGCACCGGCGCTGTAACTGTTTTATCAGGAGAGAGCAACATGAGCCTGTTACGGCCTCGATACTCATTTTCCCATACTACATAAAGATCCTTTCCGCTTGATAGCACACTGCCAAAAAAAGAAGAGCCTCTTGTATCATAATTCAAATCATCTTCTGACCAGAACAAACCATCACGATAAGCTAATACATTATGATAATCTCCAGCCCTGTTATCGAACCAAAGAAGATATTCATTTCCTTCATGAAAAATAATTTTTGGCGAGCGGCATTCGGCGCTGCCAGAAGTAACCTGCTCAGCATTATTTTTTAGAGTTCCATCAGGATTCACATCGGCATAATAAATCTGAGGATTACTTCCTGCATAAGCTCGCTCCCAGACAAGTTTTATTCCGTCAGGAGTTGTAGAGAGGTAAGGACGCTGATTATCAAAAACAAAAGGGTCTCCATCAAAAAACTCATTTGTGTCTTTAAAATCAGAAAGCAACTGTGCATCTGACCAGCTAACCCCACCGTTATCACTATATTTGATATAAATTTGAAAGGTTGATGTAGAGCCAATATGAAAAGCCTGAAAAGCAACATATTCTCGCCCATTATATGATGTATGAGACGGTAAAAAGTTACCATTATAATTGGGCGCAAGCGACTGATTATCTGTCCAGCTTTTACCGTCATCAGATACTGAATAGTAAATTCCAAGAGAACCAAAATTATCTTTATTTGTCTCCTGAGTAAAAAATAAAATAAACCCGCCGTCTGATCTTAGAGAAATATAGGGGCTAACCCTTACAGGAAAGGCCGCTAATCGAGAAATCTCACTAAAAGTCTGGCCTTTATCACTTGATGAATAAATTCTGACAGAATTATCATTTTCTGATACTGCAAGAATTATATCTCCACTGTCATTTATAACTTCAGAGAAAAAATAACTTTGCTTTCCGGTATAATTAAAAGGGCCAAGAAATCTTTTATTAAAAGACCAATCCATTCCATTTTCAGAAACAGCCATTGAGAGATAAAAGCTTCCGCCATTGTTGTTGCTTGAAACTTCATCCTGCCATACCGAAGCAATTACACCTCCGCCGGAAGCAGTTCTACTAAACTCTGCCCCGCTTGAAACAAGTATTTCTTCATTTTCCCAATAAAAATCCTGAGCAATAAGATGAGAAGCAGCGATTAATAAAAAAAGAACAAAAAGAGTAAAAACTTTCCTTCTTTTCATATGTTTCAACATCATTGAGTTCGTTCAATCCTTTCCTGTAAATCAAGAAGTTTAGGGTTCCGCTTATTAGATGATTTTTTCATCAATGTTTCAACCAGAATTCTGGCTTTTATATAATTTCCGGAAGTATATTCACTTACAGCCTCTTCATAGGTTTTCTGATCAGCACTGGACATAACAGAAACAGCAGTACCGCCGACATCTGTGGCTATACGGTCTTTTAATTTTATTACATCTTTATCATTAGGATTAAGACTTATTGCCTCGTCCAGATATTTCATAGCGACACTGAACTCTGAACGAACATTACGACTAACAATGCTATAAGCTTTATCATAAAGTTCCCGGCTTTTTGCCAGCTTTCTTTTATCTGGTGGTCTGATTTTTATTCCAGCTGCATATTCAGCCTCTATTATAGCCTCTTTCAAACCTGGATAAGATGAATTAATAATCTCAAGATCTTTTAAAGCAATATATGCCTTTTGCGGATTAGTTGAAATCTGTTTTTTAGCGGCCCTAAAATCTTTACCAAATATTTCATTAAACCTTTCAGGATCCTTATACTGGCTTATTGTCAAATTTAGAACACGAGCCTCTTCATTAAAAGGGAAAAATTGCTGAACATAAAGAAGATTTTGTTCTGCGCTGTCAAAAAGATTTTCAGCAGACTCTTTTCTTCCAGCAGTATATTCTTCTTTAGCCTTTGCGAAATCAGAATGAGCCTGATTCAAATATTGATTCATTTCAGCATATAAAGGATCTGTAACCGCAATATCACGTCCTGA
>JAQQAK010000060.1 GCA_028527945.1 Spirochaetaceae bacterium | reverse complement strand
TAGAAGTCTTCTATATATACAACAATATTTATCATGCGTTATCAATTTAGAACCTTAAAGTATAAATTTTCAGCCGTCAACATTTATATAAACAATTGATATCTATAGATTTAAAAATGATGGTGATAACTACATAATTGGCTCTTTTTTAAGTTATATGAATTAAAGTTTTTATATGATTCAGTTTCATAATTGATGTCTAAAAATATCATTAATTTTAAACTTAAAAAGTAAAACAACATAGTAAAGAAGCAGATATTAAATTCCCAGAACAGCCTGCCAGCCTGCATTACAGTAGGCTGATAGAGTATGGCCATATTGAAGCGCCTCTTCTCTGGTAAAATCATGTGTTGCTACTTCAAACATGGAAGAAAAAATTGTATGAGTTAAAAGATGGCTCTCTTTTTTGGGAATACGATTAAATTTTATATTCTTTGAACTTAGAAGTTCAAAAACTTTTTCTCTCTCGTCTGTTTCAAGAGAAACCATATCATCGAGAAAGCTGAAGTATTTTGTCCCATCAGCACATGTCAACAATAACTTGAAATTATCAAGATTATCAAAGATATAGTTTATGAAGCTGGCTGCTGCTGTGTAAGTAATATCATAAGCCGCAAGGATTGATTCCTTTTCAAAAAGTCTTATACAGTCCTTTTGTGAATCAAAATAGATCTTCCTTATGCCCTCAATAACAGGCTCAACAAAGGCTGCAAACAAAGCTTCTTTATCAGAAAAATGTCTGTAAAATGCCCCTGTAGTAATACCCGCATCACGGCAGATCTTTCTTAGATTTGCGCGTTCATAACCGTTTGCCAGAAAATTCTCTTTGGCACTAACAAGTATACGATTATGTGTTTTATTAAAATCTCCTGGCAAAGCCGCCTCCAAAGTCAGGTAACTAAGTTACCACAAAAGTATTATTAACATAAAGAAGCGACTTGTCAATTAGAGGTATTTACTGTTAAACAATTTGTAAGCAGAATGAAAGGAAGAATTAATTAAATTATAAAAATCTGTACTATTATTGATTAGTTTAGAGTTTGATAAAATATTACTTGCTCCTTGTTAAACAGAACAAATGAAAAAGACAAGACAAAACACTACTCAGCTTCTGCTTTTTGATAATTTGTATCACACCATTCACTACAAGTAAAAGGGACAACATCAACTAACTCCTGAATATAGTCAAGCCATTCACTTACGCAAAGAGGTTCATTATCCCTGCATTTATCTTCAAAATATTCCATAAAGCGGCTTAAACGTCGATTGGTCTCACAATCAACAGAATGAAGCATGTTTCCAGCGACCTCCATCCCACGCTCTTCAGGAAGTCCTAAAACCTTAACCAGAAAACGACCTATTACATCATGTTTGGAGGAAAGACAATTGGCCGCGCTCATTCCAAGCTCTGTAAGGGTGATATATGAGTTACGTTCATAATTGATATAGCCTTTTTCTTTTAAAGAACTCATTGCCCCACTTACCGATGGCATTTGAACCTTTAAAAGCTTGGCAATATCACGAACCCTTGCAACCCTCTGAGTTCTCTCAAGATAAATAATAGCCTCCAAATAATCTTCAAGGCTGTTGCTCAATTTTTTTTTATTTTTTCCCATTTAATATCCCCACAATGATAACTAAGTTACCACTTTTATTGCAATTAACTACATATTTGTCAATATCTATATTAGACTAAACTAACATATTTTGCAAAAACTTTCAAATAAAAGAGATATTTATCAGATACAAATCTTTTTAGCCTTTTTGTATTTAGTAAACATGGAAAGGCCCCATGTCAGTAATAGAAAGAATGTAAAAAAAACAAAAACACTTCTTGTAGAGAATTTTACAGCAGCCCAGCTTCCTAAAATAGGAGAGAGAAACCATGCAGAAGAACCTACTGCAGTTTGAATACCAAAAAGAAGACCTCTGTTTTTTGCCTCAACTTTTTCACTTGTTATAGACATAAGAAGAGGCTCTATTCCACCTATAAAAAAATAGGTCAAAGGTAAAAGAATAAATAATAGAATAAAATTATCAAAAATATTTATAAACAGAGAAACAAATGTGCCAATTCCTAACAATATTGACAATAGTTTTAACCTGTCCATCTTGTCACCAAGCCTGGACAGTGTTAAACCAGCACTAGCAGACATTAGACCGATTGCTCCAGAAAGGATTCCAGTTATTCTCGAACTACCTTCGATAGTGCCTCTTGCGTCCTGAACTATTAAAGGTAAAAAAGGAGAGACAAGAGTTCTTGATATTCTCATGCAAAAAATGAGCAATAAAAAAATCATAAGAGATGGTGTTATTATTTCTGAAAGTTTTCCTCCACCACTTGTTTTATTAACTTTAGGATCTTCAACCTTTGTTGTATCAGGTTCTTCAATAATAAATATTACAAGCAATAAACCTGCAAATAATATAGCTGAACCTATAAAGAAACTTGCCCGATAACCAAAAATATCAGCTACAATCCCTCCAACAGCAGGTCCTAAAGAATAGCCGACAAAGGTGGACGAGGATAAAAAACCCAACGCATAAGAAAGATTCTTGTTTGGAGTTCCACTTGCAACAAGAGCAGCGCTTGAGGTTACAGTACCGCTTAGCAATCCCTGAAGAAGTCGGAAAACAAGAACCAAGTAAACTGAATTTGATAATCCCAATCCAGCCAATGCTAAAAAACCACCCAGCATAGCCCTAAGAAGCATGATCTTTTTTCCGAGTTTATCAGATAAAAGCCCCCAAACTGGAGCCATAACTGCCATGCCTACTGCCGGAGCAGATGTTAACCATCCTGTCCATATTTTTAACGCATGAGGATCTGTAACCCCAAGCTCCTGAATAAAAAACGGGATAAAAGGAATACCAAATCCAAAACCCATAAGAGAAAAAAACTGTGTAAGCCACACCGCGTAGAGATTTTTCTTCCATTTCTGCATACGGCATTCTATTCTTTTAATAAGGCTTGTTCAACATTTATCCTTGAAGAGAATCTTCTAAGCTCTATTACATTTTTCTCTACTCACGGCTAAGAGCCTCTATGGGATCAAGTTTTGAGGCTCGAACAGCTGGATAAAGCCCGAAAAAGATACCAATAACAGCTGAAAAACCAAGTGACAGAACACAGGCGGCCGGAACAAGAGAAAAGCTCCAGCTCATAATACTTGTAGCAGCTTTTCCAAGCCCAATACCTAAAAGAACGCCGACAACTCCTCCAATAAGAGTCAACACAGCAGACTCTGTCAAAAACTGTCCCCTGATAGCAGAAGGAGGCGCGCCCAAAGCCTTTCTTATTCCAATCTCACGTGTGCGTTCTGTTACAGACACGAGCATAATATTCATAATACCTATTCCTCCAACAAGCAGAGATATTCCAGCAATGCATGCCAGAACAATATTCAGTGTCCCGGTAACCTTACTGAACATTTCAGAAATGGAAGAAGGAGATTCAACCCAAAAGGCATCCTTTTCAGACGTCTTTGAAGATAAATACTCTTTTATCTCCAGTTTTGCGTCTGCGGCAGCCTCAGGATCTGCAGCCTTAAGAAAAAAAGAATCAATAATATCGACCTTTACTATACGGCTCTTATAGTAATTAAGATCCATCAAAATTACGTTATCAAATTCCGCGCCCATATTAGAGTCTTTTTTTTTCATTACACCCAAAACTGTAAACTGATAAGCAGTTTTTCCAACAATCAGTTTGATAGGGCTTCCTACTGCTCCACCAGCCGGAAAAAGACTCCGGGCAGTCTTGTTACCAAGAACAACACCTGGATATTTTTCTTTTGAGTCACGTTGAGAAATAAACCTACCAGCAGCCATTTTTATATTAAAAACATTCCTATAAGACGGAGATATGCAACCAAGGCTGAAAGAGGCCTCTTTGCTTCGGCTCTTTGCAAGTACAGAACTGGTAAGATTAGGGGTTGAATCAATAACACCAGGAAGAGACTCCGCGAGCTCTTCACCAAGCCCAGGATGAAATATCTCACGGCTTCTGGCATTACCCCACCCGCCGTAAATCATAATTAAATCCATTCCGCTGCTGGCTATCTCTTTTTTTATGTTTAAAGCCGCGCTGCTGCCAAGAGTTGTTATAAGAATAACCGATGAAACACCAATCATTATGCCCAGAAGAGAAAGCAGAGTACGCATTTTATTAGTAATCAGGTTTTTAAGAGCCAACCGTATATTTTCACCAAACATTACGCCTTCTAAACCTCCATTCGGCCATCACGTACACGGATTATCCGTTCGCACTTCTCACTAACTTCCATATCATGAGTCACAATAACGATAGTTCGCCCTTCATTGTTCAGCTGATGAAAAAGATTCATAATTATTTCACCTGTAGCAGTATCCAGCGCGCCTGTAGGTTCATCAGCAAGAATAAGACTTGGAGAGGTAACAATAGCTCTGGCAATAGCGGCACGCTGTTTCTGGCCACCGGATAATTCTGTAGGTTTATGCGAAATCCGCTCACCAAGCCCAACCTTATTCAGTGCGTCTTCTGCCATCTTCTTTCGTTTTGAAGCTTTTACACCAGCATACATAAGAGGTGTTTCTACATTCTCAAGAATAGATAATCGCGGCAGCAGATTAAACTGCTGAAAAACAAAACCGATACTGTGATTGCGAATTCTTGAAAGCTGCTTATCATTCATAAGTGAAATATCATTGCCTTCAAGAAAAACACTTCCGGAGGTAGGCCGGTCAAGACATCCTATTATATTCATCAGAGTTGATTTTCCTGAACCTGAGGGGCCGATAATAGAAGTCAGCTCTCCGGAGTTAATCTGTAAAGAAAATCCGTCAAGAGCGTTAACAATATTATCACCCATATGATATTCTTTTCGTACGTTTTCAAGTTCAATAATAACCTTGTTTACATCCAAATTGATAACCCTTCATCTGGCTTATCTTCCTTATTCAAAAGGACTCTGTCACCTTCTCCAAGACCGTCTAAAATAATAGTCTTTCCATCTTTCCATTCCCTAATCTTGACCTCACGCCTAAGCGGAGTGGGACTATCATCTGTATTGATATTTACATAGGTCTTGTCGTCTTCCCAAATAACAGACTGATCTGGAACAGCAAGATATTTAGATGCTGCCGTTGTAAGAATCTCAACTTTGAACGAATAAGGAATAAGGATTCGTGGATCCGGTTTATCTATAATAAGCTCTACATCAATAACAGGAAGTCCATTATCATTTAGCCTACCTATATGCGCAATTTTAGAAACACGTCCAGTAAACTTTTCTCCAGGAATCGCGTCAAAACTAAAAACTGCCTTTTGCCCAATCTCAATTCGGGCAATATCCAGCTCATCAACAACTACATCAGCCTTAAGACTGCTGTCATCAATAATCTTGATTAAATAACTATCACTGCTGGAGGCAATATTTATTTCGCCTTCTTCATGCTTTATCTCTACAACTACTCCATCAAAGGGCGCTGTAATAATTTTATTTTTGAGCGTCTCTCTAAGAGATTCGAGTTTTTCTTTTTTCAAAGCTATCTTTCTGGGAGATTCAGAAAAACTCATTTCTTCAAGCTCATATTCCATTTCTTCAATATTATATTCATCAGAGCTTGCATCAATTTTTGCAAGCAGAGTCCCCTTTAAAACAAAATCACCTTCAGCAACCGGCACAGCGGTTATCTTTCCATCTGTACTGAAGCCCAGTTCACGTTCCTGTATTGGTTCGATATTCCCTGAAACAGTAACACTCTCCTGAATAGAAATAGCCTCTACCGGGACAGTCAAATCTGTCGGAGCTTCAAATTGAGTTTCTTTTTTATTTCCAAAAGGCAATTTATTACATCCAACAAGAAGAACTAAAAGAAGCCCTATTAGCATAATACGCACTCCATTAAAAAAATTTTTCATCATTTTGAACTCCCCATTTGCGAAGAGATTGTATTAGCCAGCAAATACCTGTCTATATTTAATATCTCCATATCCAAATCAACTACCTTTTTTTGATCTTCAGCTTTTTCAAGCTCAAGTTCTCTGATCAATCCGCGCTCATACTTAATCTTCATTTCTTCAAGGTACTTGTGTATAAAATCTTTATTTATTATGAGTTTTTTATTTTCCAGTTCTATTCGACAAATTTCTGATTTTATACTTTGTACAGTATCAACTGCTGACTGCTTTGTAATATCAAGGTTTAAAGCTGCTGTTTCGATATTGTTTTTATAAATCTCTCTTTTCAGAGAATTTAGAGATTTATCCTTTAAAGAAAGACTAACTCCGGCAGTAATACTTCCACCATCTTCAGGAGTCCACCCGCCACCAAGTGAAACAGAAAAATCCTCAAAGGCTGCGGCAGCTCCACCTGAAATGTTATGTTCATCTGCATCAGCAAAGCTATAACTTCCTGCCGCATTAAGACTAAGTTTAGGGGGCAATGGAGCGTTATAATCATCCAATTCTGCCCTCTTAAGCTCCAAATTAAGTTCTGACGTTCTTATTAAATTAACAATAGAATCTTCTCCCAATTGCGGCGTCGAAATCAAGGGAAGACTCGGTGTCCCTACAAGCTTTTTTCCTGTCAAAACTTCAAACTCTGTAAGTTTAATTTTGTAATTAACTTTATATTCTTCAATATCACTTTCTATATCACGAATCTCCATCAGGCTTGAAAGATGATTACTACTATTAGAAGCAATCATTCCAGCTCTAATCATATTGTCCAGAAAGGTTTTCTTCTCATCAAGACTGGTCAAATTTGAAACCATGTTCTTCTCTATATTTAGTAGTGACCTTATGAGATTTAAAACATCCTTCTCAACTTCAGTAC
>JAQQAK010000059.1 GCA_028527945.1 Spirochaetaceae bacterium | reverse complement strand
AATAATTGAAGCATGGCGTGTGGAATATAACGAGGAACGTCCTCAGAAACGCTTAAAAGGAATGACTCCAAGCCAATATGAGGATATACTAAACAGGCAGAAAACTAATCTTATAAATGGTCGAACTTAGGGGTGAGGTCAGCTGTAATAACATAATAACTTGAAAATGGAGTTTAAAATATGAAAAAGAGTTTTCTCAAAACTGGAGCTAAGGTCATGTCTTTGCTTTTTCTTCTGGTACTGGTAAGTTGTAATTATAATGGCGACGTTGATTACACTTCAGAATCACCTGATATAGCAATTAGTATAAATAGTAGCTCTGTGGACAACAACGAAAGTTCAGACCTCGGCAGTATAAAAATCTTTACACAAGATACTTTTTCCGTATCGATTATCAATAACGGTGATGGAGATTTAACAGTAGGGGATATTACCTTTTCAGGGGAAGATGCCGACAGTTTTTCTCTTAGTACCGAACCTTCAAGCACTATAGGCGATGGAGAAAGTAGTACCTTCTCTGTTACTTGGGCTGCTGGGACATCAGCTGGTGAGACTCTGTCGACCATTATGACTATAAACAGCAATGATAGTGATGATTCTACATTCAGTATCACTCTAAGCGGAACTACAACTACTCGTACATGGTCTCAATTTGCTTCTGATGTCAGTTGGGGGAAGAGAGGGTTTCAGCGAGTTCTGGATTATAACGACACTCTTTTCATCATGGGTGGATATGATGGCTCTAATAATTATAATGATGTTTATTCCAGTACTGATGGTTCTTCTTGGACTAAAATTACTGATAATCCAGGATGGTCTGTCAGACAAAATTTAGGTGCCACTGTTTTTAAAGATAAAATCTGGATATTAGGAGGCTATTCCGATTCTGTTAGTAATGATGTGTGGTGTAGCAGCAACGGCTCCGACTGGGAAAAGGTTTCTATCAGCGACACCTACTGGGATGCACGATCTGCTTTCGGTTGTGTAGTTTTTGATGATAAACTTTGGGTCTTAGGGGGCTATTTTAGTTACAATGATTACGGCAGTGATGTGTGGTATAGCAGCGACGGCTCCGACTGGGAAGAGGTGACCATCAGTGGAGAGTCCTGGTCAGGCCGTTACGGTATGAGCTGCGTAGTGTTTGATGATAAGATCTGGATAATGGGTGGATGGGATGGAGATACCGATTGCTGCAATGATGTATGGTGTAGTAGTGATGGAGAACAATGGACGGAGGTCACCTCGTCTGCTGGCTGGTCAACACGTACTTATCCCGGCACAGTTGTTTATGATAACAAAATGTGGATTATGGGAGGTGTACAAAACTCAGAAAGCCTTAGTGATGTCTGGTACAGTGAAGATGGAAAAGACTGGACAAAGGCTAGTTCTTTCTCAGATACAGGAAGGCATGGTTTTGCAACTTTTGTATTAAATGATACGATCTATATATTAGGTGGAACTTCGGATTATGATGATTCTGATTCTTTCTGTGATGATATTCTTTCTTGGTAATTCATAAACCTTTAGAGCCTCGGACGAATTTATTTTTCGTCCGAGATGATCAGAACTTTTTCAATAAATTGAGAATGTTCCTACTATATAGCTGTCCAAAATAAGTATTGAAACTCCAGTTGATGATTAAATAGACGCAGTTTTAGATGCGTTATTAACTCTATATAGATAATTAATCTGAAAATCATGTTATTCGTAGGGGGCAAGCGCTTTGACTGAGGATGAATTTAATTTTGTGTTCGAGAATAAGAAGTCTTTTGAGGCTCTTTATTTATAATGGTATATGTTACTTGAAGACTTCAGGCTGAAACAAGTGCTTTTGCAGGAAGAATATTTCCGCAGAGGCCGTGAATTTGATGGGCAAAGTCTTCAAAGAATTTCTTTTTTGGATGAGTTGACCTAAAAAATATACCTATATCGCGTCTGGCATCTGTTGTTGAAAATGGAATGTATTTCAGGTTAGATTCCTCTATCTCCGGAACTGCTAATTGGGGAATTAGTGTTATTCCCTGTTCTAATCTTACCATTTGCCGAAGAGTCTCAAGGCTTGTTGCTCTGAATGTTCCTTCTTCATCTCCTCCATATTTATGGCATAGATCCAGAGCCTGATTCCTAAGGCAGTGGCCATCTTCAAGTAGCAGCAGTTTCTGATTTTCCAAATCTTCTGTAGGTATTTTTTTTCTATGTGCCCATGGATGATTCTCAAAAACCAGTGCGTAAAATGGCTCGGAAAATAGTGGAAGCATTTCTATGCCTTTACCACCATCAGGAATAGCCAGAATAGCCGCGTCAATTTCTCCATCTTCAAGCATTTTTGAAAGAACTGGAGACTTCTCTTCTATAAGAAGAAAATGAGTTAACGGATAAGTCTTTTTGAAAAATGGTGCAAGTTTAGGAAATAGCCATGGACATAGTGTTGGAAAGGCTCCCAGTTTCAGCTCTCCAGAAAATGGATCATTTATTTGCTCTGATAGTTGTTGAAAGTTGTTGAACTCATACATAATCTTTTTTGCAATAACAAAAGCCTCTTCTCCGAAAGAAGTCAGAGAAACACTTCTTGTATTTCTGTCAAAAAGTGGCTGACCAAGTTCATCTTCCAATTTTTTCAGTTGTCCACTAAGCGTAGGCTGTGTCACACAGCATTTATCAGCCGCTTTCCCGAAATGGCCCAATTCAGCAACTGATACAAAGTATTCAATTTCTCTAAGGTTCATGTTGTCTCCTCTTTTAATATATAGGTAAAAACGATAAATGCAATAGATATTATCAATTTTACTGATGAAAATAAGTTTGATATATTATTTATGTCAATAAGTAAGAGGTTCTATTGGTTAATAGAAATAAATTAGATTCAAGGAGAACATAATGGAATCAATTATTAATAAAATTATACCAGAGTTTAAAGTTAAGGCTTACCATAATGGAAGTTTTAAGGATATATCAGATAAGGATGTAGCATCATCATGGGGAATATTCTTTTTTTATCCCGCAGACTTTACATTTGTTTGTCCTACTGAGCTTGGAGATATGGCTGATCATTATGATGAGTTTAAGAAAATAGGTGTAGAGGTTTACTCTGTTTCTACTGATAGCGAATTCGTTCATATGGCATGGCATGAGGCTTCAGACACTATTAAAAAGATTGAGTATCCGATGCTGGCAGATCCTACAGGTTTTTTGACAAGGGCATTTGGGGTACACATTGAAGAGGCTGGTCAGGCATATAGAGGAACTTTTTTGACAGCTCCCGGTGGCATTATCAAGCTTAGCGAAATTCATGATAACAGCATTGGGCGTAATGCTGAAGAGCTTTTGAGAAAGGTTCAGGCTGCACAATATGTAGCGGCTCACCCAGATCAGGTTTGTCCTGCTAAGTGGACTCCGGGGGAACAGACTCTGATACCAGGGATTGAGCTGGTCGGAAAAATCTGAGTTGCACAAATTGTTTTTTTATATGAATCACGCTATAACGCTGAATTGTACATTGAACAATAAAAAAGGAAGTAATATTTGTGGATAAGTTTATACATCCGTAACTGTATGCTTTAGCTTTGCTGCAAGTTTGAATTTTATTGCTTTAATGTTCATAAGTGCAATTACTTATGTTAATAGCTTGCAAAAAATTGAGGAGTAAATATATGAACGAAAAATTGAATATTTTAGTTATAGTTGGAACCACTCGTAATGCGAGAAGTGGAAAACAGATTTCAGACTGGTATATCTCAGAAGCTCAAAAAACTGCTGGAGACTTAATGGATTTTAAAGTTGTGGATCTACAGGAGTGGGATTTGCCTCTTTTTAATGAGGATACACCTCCTATGTATCATCAATATTCCGAGTTGCAGAACAAAATTGCTGGTGAGATTGATAAAGCAGACGGTTTTGTATTTGTAACTGGAGAATATAATCATTCAATTCCTGGGAGCCTAAAAAATCTTTTGGACTATATTGGAGCTGAATGGAATAAAAAGCCGGCAGCCTATGTTGGATATGGAGCCACTGGAGCCACTCGGGCAATTGAACATTTAATTCAGATTCTTAGTTGTCTTGGGGTAGCTTCTATGAGAGGGCATATTACTGTTAATGCAATATGGGATGCACTTGATGGACACGGTATTCCAAAAGACGGGTACTGGTTTGGAGATTTTGAAAATCATCTTCAGGAACTTGCTTGGTGGGCTAATGCCTTAAAGGCTGCACGTGAATAAAAAAAGAAGGAGCCGGATAATTTCCGGTTCCTTTTTTACTTCTGATAAGAAATATTTGTAGCTATTATTTTTTTATAAAACTCTATTTATTCGAAGAAATAGTGCACTAATATTATCAAATGTGTTCATTTATCTTAAGTGATAGATAAATATCAATAATAGAAGATGGTTTATTCCACTGAAATTTATAATCATATTTTTCATGAGGATGAGTTATGAATCAGATGACAGACCAGCCATACTATTATTTAGTTCTTCAGTCTTCTGTACATTCATTTTACCAGCCTCCGCAATCCGTTTGGCTTGTTCTCCTATAGCTCTCACCGCATCTAAATCAGACTTAATATGTGCGGACATCTCCTTGAAGAAGGGATACATTTCCGCAAAGTTATCGGCATTCTTATCAGCAATGGATTTAATTTCAATGAAGGCTGTAGAGAGTTTATTAGAAACTTCAACAAAACTTTCCAATTTCTGGCGAATCTGAACAGAATCCTTGGACATATCACCAAAGCGATCTATCAAATCAGACATGGCTGAAGCCGCTTTGGATGTTTCTTGTAGTAGATTATCAAATTGTAAATTAGATTCATTATTAGCCTTATTCGTCAAAACCAATGATCCATTATTGGCTTTAACTATTTGAGAAATAGCTTTTGTCTCATTAGTTGTTCTATCTGCTAATTTACGAACTTCAGAAGCAACAACAGAAAAACCTCGTCCAGAATCGCCTGCGTGAGAAGCTTCAATTGCAGCATTCATTGCCAATAAACTAGTTTGAGAAGCAACATCTTCTATAACACTAACAAAGGCCATCTCCCCTTTGATGCTCTCTTCTAGGTTTTTTAGCTCTTTTTGTACATCCGAACGTAGTGCTTTTGAGGCATTGGAAGCTGATATCAAAGTCTGAACAGCATCTCTTCTCTCTGCCGCGGCCTTTTGTGCGGATACAATATTATCCGTGACGACTCTAACAGTTTTGCTAACTTCTTCAATGGCAGAACCTTGAGCATTAAGCAAACTATCACTATTTTGGGAAGTAACACTTAGCTGTTTATTTAATTCAGAAACACCATCTAAGAGAGTCATGAAATTCTTGGATAAACTAAAAAGTTCTTCCATTCTCTGTGTACTGGAATCAACATACTCTTCAATCTTGGTGGACGCTCCTAGCAACTCTCTTCCAATATACAGATTTTCCTTAACATTAGACAAAGAAGTTTCCAATTTTTGAGCACGGGATTGGGATAAGGTCATCTGATCTTTTGCGATAGATAAAGCCCCACTAAAGATCTTGGACCCACGTAATGTTAAGAAGCCAGTCAAAGTTAGCATAAGAAGAGTCTCTGCCATGGCACTCATGCTTGAAGGTAAAATTGTTCGATTGACAGCAGCTAAGCTTAACATAATAAAGACGGTTATTAGGGCTATAAAATTAACTACGAGATTGGCAGCAATTATTGTTCGGCCTCGTGCAATAACACTACTAGTAATTTGAGTCATGATTAAGTAAAAAGCCATCTTATATAAATATTCAGGATTGTAATTAGGTAGCATCAATGTTGTTGCCAAGAACATCAGATTAACAAGTAGTAAAAATAAAAAGACACCTAAATCATATTTTTTTGTGTTGCGAGCACTAGAGGAATTTGAATTATGGGAACAAATAAGAACTCTAAAAACAACATTCCGAAGTCTACACCACCAAAGATATCAATT
>JAQQAK010000058.1 GCA_028527945.1 Spirochaetaceae bacterium | reverse complement strand
CACATTTATTTCAATGTTCGAAGACCTTTCTTATGAGCCATCAAAGAAAATTTATAACAAACAGCTTAGACGTGATAGGCTCAAAACTTTAGATGTTCTGAGTGAAAAGGAAAAACAAGTATTGCTTTACCGATATTCATTTTATGATGGAAAAAAATATACCTTGAAAAAGATTGGAGATCGTTTTGGAATCTCTCCAGAAACTGTGAGGCAAATTGAAAAACGTGCAATTATAAAATTAGCTAAAGAGGCTGAGAAACTGAAAGATTATGTTTATACAGAGTAGTCACGTTTTTTTTGAAAGCAAAGCTTTTGAGTGAACATCTACAGCTATAAATATGTCAACTATTGACGAAACGATATATTCATAATACCTTCTTTTTAGTGGCAAGCAAAGATGGGAAAAAAGGGTTCAGCCGTAACAAGCTGCAACCCTATTATATTATTATAGCTGTAATTATTGTACTTCTGGTTATTATATTGATAATAATGAAGGCTGCGGATACTGAAGCTGTTGTAACAGAGACAGAGGTAGACACGTCTACAGGAACAATAGTTCCTCAAAGTGACTCAGGAATAGTTAAACCTGAAGATGATGACACCGCACCAGTTGATGTAGATGGCAGCACTGTTGACACAATAGATAAAAAGCCCTCACTTGTTTTTGTCATAGATGACGTTGGAAACAGCATCGAACAATTAAAACCTTTTCTTGAATTACCTTTTAGTATTACATTTGCAATAATGCCTGACAGGCGTTATACAACGCAGTGTGCGTCATTGATTACATCGGCAGGAAAAGAGTATATATTGCATCAGCCCATGGAACCTATAGGAGGACAAAATCCTGGGGAGTCTGCTATTTATACTGATATGAGTGAAGATGAAATTGACAAGATTTTATCTCATAATTTCGCGCAGTTACCAGCCGCGAGAGGTATGAATAACCATATGGGTTCTGCTGCTACATCTGATTTTGAAGTGATGACTTCAGTTATGAAGTTCTTAAAGCCAAAAAGTTTTTATTATTTTGATAGTTATACAATTGCTGGAAGTGTTGCTCTTGAAGCAGCTAATGAAACGAACGTCTTATGTTTAAAGAGGAATAGTATGTTTTTAGATAATGAAGATGACAGAACATCTATAATAAATGCCATCGAAGAAGGAACAAAAACAGCCTCAAAAAAGGGACATGCTGTAATGATTGGTCATGTAATGACAAAAGAGCTTGCTGAAATAATGATGCAATTATATCCTGATTTTATAGAGGATGGATTTTCACTTAAAGATATTTCAGAGTTATTTCTTGAGATGAATTCACCAATTTTAGAAGATTAAATTATGCTTGTTTTAGGAATAGAAAGTTCATGCGATGAGTGCTCTGCAGCAGTTGTCGAAGATGGAAAGAAAATATTAAGTAATGTTATAGCGACACAAATAGAGATCCATAAAAAGTATGATGGTGTTGTGCCTGAGATTGCTTCCAGAACTCATACTGAATGGGTTAAGGGAGTAGTAGAGTCCGCAATAAAGGAGTCCGGTTGTACACTGGATGATATTGATGGAATATCAGTTACAAACCGTCCTGGATTAATTGGCTCTCTCATGGTTGGATTGTCATACGCAAAAGGGCTGTCAGCATCAAGCGGAATCCCTTTTGTTGGTATAGATCATATTCTTGCGCATTTGTACGCTTCACAGCTTGAGAATGATATTGAATATCCTTTTTTGGGATTAATAGTTTCTGGTGGACATACTGTGATTGGTAAGGTTCAGGATTTTGATAATGTTGAAGTTTTAGGGACAACAATAGATGACGCCTGCGGTGAGGCTTATGATAAGGTTGCCAAGCATTATGGTTTGGGATATCCGGGAGGAGTTCTAATAGATGAGCTTGCTCAAAAAGGTGATCCTGCTGCTTTTAATTTTCCTGATGCCTCTCTTCATAAGGGCGCACATCGTTATGATGTTTCTTATTCAGGCTTGAAAACTGCGGTCATAAATCAGCTTAATCAGTTTCATAATGAAGGTTATGAAATTAACAATGAGAATATAGCTGCTTCTTTTCAAAAAGCCGCAATTGGAATGCTTGCCAAAAGACTCTTTAAGGCCGCGTCTGATACCGGTATTAACAAGGTCGTTGTAGGCGGGGGAGTCGCCGCTAATTCTTATTTACGAAGTTTGCTTAAAGACAAAAATAATCTAGAAGTTTATTTTCCATCAATGCTTTTATGCACTGATAACGCTGCTATGGTTGCAGGTCTTGGTTACCATTATTTAAATAGGGAAGAATATTCTGATCTGACTTTAAATGCTGGTTCAAGAGTAATGCAGTTTAAGAATAAATATCCCTGAGAAAGTTGAACGTTGAAAATAAAAAAAGGGCTGAAAAACAGCCCCTTTTTTTATTATCGAATAAGGTTAAGCCTGATTTGCTGAACCAAGAACATTTTCGTTCTTTTTCATGTAAATTGCTTTTAATGATTCTCTTGCAGGTCCAAGATACTGACGAGGGTCAAAGTGATCTGGATGCTCAACAAAATGCTGTCTGATCGCAGCAGTCATTGCGAGTCTGCCGTCAGAATCTATGTTGATCTTACAAACAGCAGATTTAGCTGCCTGTCTTAACTGTTCTTCAGGAATACCAACAGCATCTTTAAGAGCTCCGCCGTTAGCGTTGATTATTGCAACCTGATCCTGCGGAACAGAAGATGAGCCATGAAGAACGATAGGGAAACCAGGAAGCTTCTTTTCAATTTCTTCAAGAATGTCAAATCTTAGTGGAGGAGGAACAAGAATTCCTTCTGCGTTTCTTTCACATTGTTCTGGTTTGAACTTGTTTGCACCGTGTGAAGTTCCTATTGAAATAGCAAGTGAATCTACACCTGTTTTTTCAACAAAATCAATAACTTCTTCAGGCTGTGTATATGTTGAATGTTCTGCAACAACGTCATCTTCGATACCAGCAAGAACACCAAGTTCTCCTTCTACTGTTACATAATTTTCTTGTGAATGAGCATACTCAACAACTTTTTTGGTAAGAGCTACATTTTCTTCATAAGAAAAATGACTTCCGTCAATCATAACAGAAGAAAAGCCGTTATCAATACATTCTTTACAAATCTCAAAATCTGCACCGTGATCAAGGTGAAGAACTACTGGAATATCATATCCAAGTTCGTGAGCGTACTCTACAGCACCCTTTGCCATGTTTCTGAGAAGGGTTCCGTTTGCGTACTTTCTGGCTCCTGAAGATACCTGAAGAATTACAGGTGATTTTGTTTCTACACAAGCCTGAATAATAGCCTGCATTTGCTCCATATTGTTAAAATTATATGCAGGAATTGCGTAACCGCCTTTTACTGCCTTTGCAAACAAATCTTTAGTGTTTACAAGACCAAGCTCTTTATATGATGTCATATATTATTACTCCTTATAAAATTGTTGACATTGAATTCAGATTAATCACAGATGTTTATATTGTCAAGTTAGTGTATGATTAATAGCACATTATCTCAAAAATAAAGAATCAAATACCTCAATATACTTGCATATTTAATCATCTATAGTTAGCATCATAACGATGTTTGGAAAAAGAACTATTTACTTTATTTTACTATTCTCAATTTTAACAACTTCACTTTATGCATCGGATATGATGCTTCTTACTGATGTTTTTTGGAAGACCTTGATTGATAATGAATTAAAACAGGAAAATAACTATAGATTAAAAGAGAAGGTAAGACGACTTTTGCATTTGAAAAAGGAACGATTCTATCTTTCTGGACAAAATATAAATTATATTGTTGCAGGAAAAAGTGATAATGAATATTTTTATGATCAAAATACTAACTTGACAATATAAACAT
>JAQQAK010000057.1 GCA_028527945.1 Spirochaetaceae bacterium | reverse complement strand
GGGGGTGGGGGGCGTGGGGGAGAGAAGAGCGGGAGGTGGTTGTATATTAATGAAAAAAGAAAAGAAACTTACAACCTTATAGGAGAATCAGTTTCGAAATTTCTTTTATCTTGAAGGTTCTTATAAACTTGTTATTATCTGCAAACCTGAATGTTTGTTTTCAGGTTTGCTATTTTGCCATTTAAAAAAAACTTACTGATTTTTAAAAATACCTCTGTTGATTTAGATTTTTAAAGTCTTTATTATGAAATAGAAATATCAATGACAAGGCGATACAAAATGAATAAGAATTATGATTTTCAGATTCCGACTTTAGGCGAAGCCAAGATTGATTCACCAATAGAAATGTCAAAGACATATGGTGATAAAATAATTAACTATGTTAAGGATAATGAATGTGTTCTTTACAATGTTGCTATGCATGAAGGTGATACACTTCCTGCAGTTGATCATACAATAGCTCTTGAAAAATCAGGACCAAGAGAAAAAATCTATTTTAATCCTGGTCATGTTCATGCTGGAGTTGTTACTTGCGGAGGTCTTTGTCCGGGACTTAATAATGTAATTAGGTCTATAGTGAGAACCCTTTGGTATCAGTATGGTGTTAAAAGAATTTCCGGAATCAAGAATGGTTATAAAGGTCTTCTTCCTGAATTAAATTTACCTACAATAGAATTGAACCCTGATGTTGTTGATGATATTCACTATATGGGAGGCTCTATTCTTGGTTCTTCCCGTGGAAACGGAGATATTGTATCTATTGTTGATGCAATAGAACGTCTCAATCTTAATATGCTGTTTACTATTGGCGGTGACGGAACTACAAAAGGTGCTATCGCAATAGCAAAAGAAATAGAAGCCAGAAAACTTAAGGTGGCTATAATAGGTGTTCCAAAAACAATTGATAACGATCTTAGTTTTATACAAAGATCATTCGGTTTTGAGACAGCAGTTTCAAAGGCTGTTGAAGCTGTATATTCTGCTCACATTGAAGCCAAAGACGCTTATAACGGAATAGGGCTTGTAAAGCTAATGGGTAGAGAAAGCGGTTTTATTGCGGCTCATACAGCCCTTGCCATGAGTGTTGTTAACTTTGTCCTAATTCCTGAAATAGAGTTTGAGCTTGAAGGGGAGAATGGTCTTTTAAGCAGATTGAAAAAAAGAATTGAAGAAAAACATCGTGCTGTCATTATTGTGGCAGAGGGAGCTGGACAGAATCTTCTTGCAAGCAGTAATGAAACAGATCTTTCAGGGAATAAAAAACTTTCTAATATTGGTGATTTTCTAAGAATCAGAATAGAAGAATATTTTAAAAATGAGGGAATCGAAACCCATCTAAAATATATTGATCCAAGCTATATCATAAGATCTACTCCAGCAGATCCTAATGATTCAATTTATTGCTTAAGGCTTGGCGCGCATGCTGTTCATGCTGCAATGGCAGGAAAGACCAAGGCTTTGATTTCAATGATGAATGATCGTTATGTTCTTGTTCCTATGAAACTTGCTGTGTCAAAGCGTAATTTTGTAGATCCAGAAGGCAGCCTTTGGAGTGATGTTCTTCAGGCAACCAGAATGCCTCTAAGTATGAAAAACGATTAATTATTTTTTTTAAAATCTCAATATGATGTCTAAATAAAATCAGTCTTATTTAAGGCTGATTTTCTCTAATGCTAACTGTAATTGATACTGGATTATGGTTTGAACTTTCAAAGTCTAAATCTGAGCTTCGTATTAAGTCTACCTTTAAATTTGATGAAACAACAAAGCCATCAGTAACTGAAGTAAAATTTTTATCGTTTGCAAATGGAATATCAAGAGATCTAATCGAAGGAAAGCTATTCTCATAACACCATTGCCAATCTTTGGGTATTTCATGACTCTCTAAATTATGAGCCCATAAAATTGTTTTTATATCAGTTACAAATGGAGAGAACGTTTTGATATCCATATCAGGTAGAACTCCTCCCCAGTTTCCTCCTGCAATAATATAATGTCCTTCTTCTGAAAGATTTTTCATGTATGAATAAAGAGTTTCAAGTTCATTTTTTTGTTTTTCATAATCAGGTGAAAGATTTATATTAATCAGATACCAGTCTTTACCTTCTACAGGTGAGTTAATAATTGTAATAACCGCACAGTTCTTTTTAGAAAATATTCGTTCAGGCCATTTTGCAGTGGTTCCAATAGACATTCTTATACAACTTTCAGGCAGAAAGCGACTCAATGTCATAAACCCGGAATTAACTATTATTTCATTTTCTTCTGATGGAAAAGGATTTATAGGTATTTTAAAAACCGGACAATAATATTGTACCCACTTTTTAAATGAGGCTCCTATCAGATAGACTTGATCTATCATTCTTGAATTATATGCTTTTAAATCTATATCTTGAAGAAAATAAACATCAGCTTCCTGTTTGGATAGATAACTCGTGATATTGTCTATATTTTTCTTTATATTATTTTCATTGAGTCTGCTTGATGCTTGTCCTGATAATACTGAAGAATCAGAACCTTCAGATTTTATACAGCGTCCTAAATTCCATGATACTATGCTTATTCCTCCTGGAGCAAAGCTTTCAGCTTTTGCTTCATTTATTGAGGCAATTTCTTCAATCTTATTAGGCTTATATTCTGTAAAAATAATGAAAACGAAAAATAAGACAATAATTGCTGCTAAAGCAGCGCTTGACAGGATAATAATTTTGTTGGTTTTTCTTTTATTTCTCAGCATAAAATAATGTTACTTTTTTTTCTAAAAAATGTAACCTATTTTCCTATTAGTTGTTAGTGTTTATGAAGCGTGGAGTTTTTCATTAACCTCCTTTTTAGATGTTCCCCTCAGGGTTTTGCTACCTCCTTTCCCCTGAGGGGCTTTTTTTTAAACCTCCCGGTTTAAACACATCCTTTTTTAATCAACCTCCGAATGTGTTTAAACACCTCATCTCCTAATCAACCTGAGAATTACTTTAAGAAACTAAAGTATAAAAAGATTTGCATCACTAAAAACAGTGATAATTTATTTTAAACCACAATTCCAAAAAAGCAAGAAAAAACTTTAAAGAAACTGTAAAAAATGCACAAATTCCTTTATGGTGTCACATTTGAGCAATTTGACATTGTTTTAACCTGTAAATATAATAAGCCGCAGTAATACAAAGATAATGAGAATTAATAAGAAGCCAACAGCTTTGCTGATAAATCCACCAGTTTATGATTTTGCTCTTTACGATCTTTTCCTGAAACCATATGGCCTTCTGCGTCTTGCAGGAATGCTTGAAAGAGGCGGGTGGGATATCAATGTTATTAATGCTCTTGATTACAAAGATCCTGATACTGTTTTGGCTATGGGCAAAGTAAGACGTAAAAATAATGGTTGCGGAAAAATACATCGCGTAAATGTTGATTTGCCTGAAAGTCTGTATGGAATAAAACGACGTTTTGCGAGATACGGAATAATACCTGACTCATTTGAACAACTTATAGCTAAAAAGCGGCCTGATGTTGTCTTTATTTCTTCTGGAATGACTTATTGGTATAAGGGCGTTCAGGAGGTTGTTACTATTTCGAGAAAAATCTGGCCTGAGGTTCCTATAGCTGTTGGCGGCATTTACGCTTCGTTAATGCCTGAACACTGTCTGAATGTTTGCAAACCTGATTTTGTTTCTGTAGGAAGTTCTATGGAGCCACTTGATAGCTGGCTAAAAGCTAAGGGCTTTCCTGGTCTTTCTGTTGAATGTCAGCTGCCAATTGACAACCCTTGCTGGAGTGATGCTGGTGTTTTGAGGCTCAATGAGGGCTGTCCTCTTAATTGTGAATATTGCGCATCGAAAAAGATAAGTCCGCATTTTATTCCTGGGAGTTCTGAGAAAGCGTTTAACTGGCTTGTAGGTGTGAACGAAAAATATGGTACTTCCAACTTTGCTTTTTATGATGACGCGCTTCTGGTTTCTTCAAAGAATGTATTTAAACCATTTTTAAGATCTGTTATCGATTATGAAAAAAGTACTGGGCAAAGTTTTCATTTTTATACACCAAATGCTATGCATATAAATTATTTGGATGAAGAGACCGCAGTTTTAATGAAGATGGCTGGTTTTGAAGAAATCCGTTTGGGTTTTGAAAGTGAATCTGAAGATTTTCATAGCGAGTATGATGGTAAATACAGTGAATCATCTTTTAGCCGGGCTATAAAATATTTATGTGATGCGGGTTTTAATCTGGAAAATATTATTGTGTATATTCTTGCCGGTCTTCCTGGTCAGAAGGCATCTGAGGTTGAAGATACAATAAGATTTGCTTCTTCCAGAGGTTTAACTCTTTCTGTATCAGAATTTTCTACAGTTCCTGGTTCGGCTCTTTGGGAGCGATGTGTAAAAGAATGCCATTATCCAATAGCAAAAGAACCTTTATACCACAACAATAGCTTCTTTCCTATGGAATGGGAAGGTTTTACCCGTGAAGATATGCAGCGGTTAAAGGCTCTTTCCAAACACATTATGTAGCAGAAAGGTTAAGGTTTTTAATCAATTCCTGTACAGATTCTAATGGCTGCTCTTCTTTGTTTAATATTTTATAAACATTTTCACAGATCGGAAGTTTTAGTTTCAGTCGTTCTGCTAACAACTGTACAGAACGAGCCGCTACAGCTCCCTCGGGTAAATAACCTATAGAGCTAATGTTCTTAATTAAATCATCTATATTTTTGAAAGAAGAAATTTTATTGTCGTTTACTATTTCTCGTCCAAATCTTCGGTTTCTCCCGTACT
>JAQQAK010000056.1 GCA_028527945.1 Spirochaetaceae bacterium | reverse complement strand
TTTGCTTTTCTGACAGATGAGCATGGAAATATTATCTATCATCCTGATAATAGTTTAATTATGAAAACGTCTATTGATAAATCGAATGTTTTTGCTAAAAGCCTGAAAGATAATTATAAGGCCTTATGGGAAGGTCAGTTGCCGTATATAGAGTTTAGCGGAATAAACTCTATAGGAGAGCGCGGGACATATTTGGTGTTTTCAAAAGAGATAGAAGAAACAGGATGGAAGACTTTTCTTGTTGTTGAAAAAAATGAAATCTTGAAAGAAGCCACAAAGATAATACGGCTACAAATTATTATGAATCTTATATTTATTATGATAACTGCAGCAGCTCTTTTTCTGTCTCTTACCCGCGGCTTATCAGGTTTATCTGATATTAAAGACAGTATGATAGATATATCTGAAGGAAAACTTTATACAGAAATAGATATTAAGCGTAAGGATGAAATTGGTATTCTTTCTGACACTCTTAAAAAAATGAGAGAAAAATTGAAATTTGTTGTATCAAACGTTTACGGTACTTCTGTAGAACTCTCAAACGGAAGTACACAGCTTGCGCAGAATGCTGCTCAGCTTTCTATGGGGGCTTCTGATCAGTCAGCAAACGCAGAAGAGGTTTCTTCTTCTATAGAAGAAATGAGTGCTAACATACAACAAAATACAGATAATGCTTCACATACAGAGAAGATCTCTTCTCAGGCAGCCAAGGCTGCGGAAGAAGGAGGTATGGCAGTAATTGAAGCTGTTAAGGCAATGAACGAGATAGCTGAAAAAATAAATATAGTAGGAGATATCGCCAGACAGACAAATATGCTTTCATTAAATGCTGCTATAGAGGCGGCAAGAGCAGGAGAGCATGGAAAAGGATTTGCTGTAGTCGCTTCTGAAGTTGGAAAGCTTGCTGCTGTAAGTCAAAAAGCGGCAGGTGAAATACTTGAGCTTGCAAATGAGAGTGTTGATAAGGCTAATGCGGCCGGAAGCAAGATTCAGGCTATTGTTCCTGATATTCAGAAAACTGCTGAGTTGGTCACAGAAATAAGCGCGTCCAGTAATGAGCAAAATACAGGAGCAGTTCAGATAAACAAAGCCATGATTCAGCTTGATACTATTATTCAAAATAATGCTTCTTCGGCAGAAGATGCTTCATCATTGTCAGAAGAGCTTACAAAACACTCTGAAGAATTACGTGATATGATTAGCTTTTTTAAACTTAACAAGGATGATAAGCATTCTTATCAAAGTTCAATATTAGAGCATAAAAATTCTGAGATCCCTGTAAAAAAAGAAATACAAAAAAGATTTCAACATAAAATTGATATTCCGGTATTAAGTTCTGTTGACAGCAACTCATATGATTATTTAGACAGTGATTTTATGGAGTTTTGATAAAAAGTCGTCCATGACTTTTTATCATCTTTTAGTTGCTACGCAACTAAGATTCTCGCCTTCCATGGCGAGCCTCTAACGCAAGGTTTTATATGAGTTTTAATGGTTTGCGGTTCTTTATGAAATTAAGACAATTTTAATTGATCTCATTGTGATGGCAGATTAAAATGAAGTTTCAAGTAAGGTCATAAATCTGCGGAGGTCTCATGAAATTTGATTACGAGCCATGGAATTTAACAGAAAAAGAGTATAGCAAAGAAGCTTTAGCGGATAATTCATCTCTTTTTTTTCTTGGAAACGGTTATCTTGGTTTAAAAGGTGGTTTTGAAGAAGACTGTAATTTTAAAGGTACTTTCATTAACGGCTTTTATGAAAATGCTCAGCAGGTATATGGTGAGTCCGCGTATGGATTTCCTGAAAAAAAGCAGACAATGCTTAATCTTCCGGATCCCACTTTATTTGAAATCTATTTAGATGATGAAAAATTCAGCTGCGATGAAGGTGAACTTCTTGATTATTCACGTACTCTTTCTTTAAAAGAAGGGCTTCTTTCCAGAGAAATTATCTGGAAGTCTCCATCGGGCAGAAAAGCTTGTATTGAGTTTACCAGATGCGTATCAATGACTCGAAAACATTTATCTGTAACTTTATGCAGTGTTTCTGATTTTGAGGGTGTATCATCTGTTAAAATTATTTCAGGCTGTAACAAAAAAGTTCAGAGAAATAAAAAAGATGTGAATGATCCTAGAGTTGGCGAAAGCTTTGAGCATGATCCACTTATTTGTTTGTCTGAAAAAACTAAAGATGGGACATTTTTAATTCATCAACGAACAGCACAAAGCGGTTTAGAACTTGGCCAAGCTGTAAAGAACTGTGCTTCTTCCAATTTAACATTTGTAAGAGAAGAGCTCTCAGAAGATAGAATAGATTTTATTTATGAAGCTGATTGTTCTGAGCAAAGTAAAGTAAGTTTGGAAAAATATGTTAGTTATTTTACTTCAATAGAATGTAATTCTGAAAGTTTACTTGATAGTGCTTCTTCTGAAGCCCGGAAGGCCGCCTTGGACGGTTTTGACAAAATTATTGCTGAGCATAAACAGAATATAGCAAACTTCTGGTATAGATCTGATGTTGATATTGATGGTGATAATCTTGTTCAGGGAATAAGGTTTAACATTTTCTCTATTTATCAATCTGCTGGTACAGATGGTCTTCGAAATATTGCGGCAAAGGGGCTTAGTGGAGAAGGTTATGAGGGGCACTATTTTTGGGATACAGAAGTTTATATAATTCCGTTTCTTTCCTATACCCATCCTGATATTGCTGAAAAACTTCTTGAATATAGGTACAGTATTTTAGACAAAGCCAGACAGCGTGCGTCTGTCATGAGTAATAAAGGCGCGCTCTTTCCGTGGAGGACTATAAATGGAGAAGAAGCCTCTGCGTATTTTCCCGCAGGAACAGCACAGTATCATATTGATGCTGATATAGCTTATGGAATTAATAAGTATTTGAAGGCTTCTGCGGATAAAGACTTTCTTAAAAAATATGGTTTTGAAATATATATAGAGACTGCCAGACTGTGGATGTCTCTTGGGTTCTTTGATGAAGTAACAGGAGAGTTCAGGATAAATTGTGTTACCGGACCTGATGAGTACACAGCTATAGTGAATAATAATTTTTATACAAATAGCATGGCAAAGAATAATCTTCTTTTGGCAGTTGATGCCGCAAGTGTTATAAAAAAAGACTCGCCAGAGATTTTTGATAAAATATCAGAAAAACTTAATCTTCCAGAATCAGAAATAGAAAGCTGGCAAAATGCCGCTCTGGCAATGAGACTTCCTTATGATTCACGATTATGCATAGATGCTCAGGATGATTCTTTTCTTGATAAAGAAATGTGGGATTTCTCAAATAAAGAACTCAATAAATTCCCTCTTTTATTAAATATGCATCCGCTTGTTATTTACCGTTATCAGATTATGAAGCAGCCTGATGTTGTTCTTTCCAATTTTCTTTTGGGCAATCAGTTTTCTCGTATCCGGAAAATGCGTGATTATGAATATTATAATAAAATAACAACAGGAGATTCATCTCTTGCTCCATGTATTCAAAGTATTATGGCTGCTGAACTTGGTAAAATAGAAACTGCCTATAATTATTTTATGAAAACTGCAAGAATGGATCTTGATAACATTAATTCAAATGTTAAAGATGGAATTCATATCGCATGTATGGGAGGAACCTGGATGTCATTAATCTATGGTTTTGCCGGTTTGCGTGATTATGACGGAAATCTTTCATTTTTTCCACGTTTACCAAAAGAATGGAATCATCTTGCTTTCAAGATTTGTTATCATGGAAAACTTTTATCTGTTAAAATTGATCGACAGAAGGCTGTTTACAGTTTTATAGATGGAAGCGATTCAGAAACTTTGACTTTTAAGCATATGGGGACTGAATATACTCTTAAAAGCGGTACTTCTGTGGAGGTTTCTGTTCGACCTAAATTATCTGGTGTCATTTTTGATTTGGATGGAGTTATTACAGATACTTCAGAGCTTCATTATCAGGCATGGGATAAACTTGCCAAGGATGAAGGCTTTACTTTTTCACGTGAGATAAATGAAAAACTGCGTGGTATAAGCCGTATAGCATCTCTTGATATTATTTTGGATGCTTCTGGTATAACTCTTTCTTCTGAAGAAAAAAATGTTCTTGCTACTCGAAAAAATGAATACTATAAAGATCTTCTAAAATTTCTTACTCCCTCAAATATTTTACCAGGGGTTGAGCTCTTTTTGAAAACATTAAAACAGAATGGAATAAAGACAGCTCTTGCTTCGGCAAGCAAGAATGCTCCAACGGTTCTAAGCCGTCTTGAGATGACTTCTGATTTTGATATAGTGATGGATGCCGGAGCGGTAGAAAAGGGAAAGCCTGATCCTGAAATATTTGTATCAGCTGCGGAACGGCTTGGTTTAGCGCCGGAGCAATGTGCCGGTGTCGAGGATGCTGCCGCTGGAGTTGATGCAATAAAAGGTGGGGGGATGTTTTCTGTTGGAATAGGGCCAGCCGCTGTTGAGGCTGATTTTCCATTAGAATCTACCTTGAATTTGGATCTGGCAAGTATTGAAAAAAAGTTTGCTGCATATTGATTCTGCTTTTACAAGGGGCAAATAATTATGAAAAAAAATGAAATTAAAATTTGACAGATGAAAAATTCCATAATAGAATATTTCAATATTCAGTGGATTGTTACTTTTAGCAGGCAAGACCATATTATATTTGTTCGATTTTATCGGATCTATATAATATGGTCTTTTTTTTTGAGGTTTTATTAATGAGAATAAGAAAGGTACTTAATAATAATGCTGTTGTTGCTCTAAATGATAACTTGAAAGAAGTTGTTGTTATAGGAAAAGGCCTGGGGTTTCAACGTCATGTAGATGATGTTGTTGATCCTGAAAAGATTGAAAAAATCTTTACCTTAACCGATAAAGACTCTTTGAATAAATTTCAGTCTATTTTGTCTGAAATACCAATAACACACATCCTGCTTACTGAAAAGATCATTGATTACGCTGTAAAAGAATATAAGAAAGAGCTTAACGATGTTATTTATGTTTCTTTGTCTGATCATATTAATATGGCTATTGAACGTTATCGGAAAGGTATTGTTCTAAAAAATCCACTTGTTTCTGATATAAAGCGTTTTTATAGAGATGAGTTTGAAATAGGTAAATGGGCTGTTGAAATTCTCAGAGAAGAAACCGGACTTGATTTTCTTATTGATGAAGCAGCCTTTATTGCTTTTCATTTTGTAAATGCCACATCAAATATTGATATGTCCAATATTATGACAATGACAAGGATGATAGAAGAAATAACTTCTATTGTTAAATCTGATTTTAATATTCAGCTGAATGAAGATTCAGTAGGTTATCTGCGTTTTGTAAATAATCTAAAATTGTTTGCTCAACGAGTAATAAACAAGAACGAATCATACAATATGGACAATTCAGAAGATGACCTTTATTTGATAGTAAAAGAGAAATATCCTGAGGCTTATAGGTGCACTGAGAAAATAGCTGAATGGGTTGAGGATAAATATAATTTTATAATTGGTACAGATGAAAGGCTGTATTTAATTATTGGAATAGAACGAATGGTAAATAATGAAAGACTGAAAAAATCTGACACTTAGAGTCTTTTAACAATATTTAGGAGTACATGTTTAATTATGGAACAACAAGATGCAGCCAAAAAATATATTAATATATTATCACCAGTAGAAGGAGAAATAGTTCCGCTTGATTCAATAAGTGATCCAGCCTTTTCTACCGGGATTATGGGACTGGGAGCAGCTATAGTTCCTTCTGCTGATAAGGTGTTTTCTCCGGTCTCTGGAGTTGTTGATACAGTTTTTGAGACCTTGCACGCGATAGGACTCAAATCAGATGATGGTTTGGATATCTTGATACATGTAGGACAGAACACTGTAGAATTAAAAGGTAAATGCTTTAAGTGCTATGTCAAAGAGGGGCAGCGCATTGAAGCAGGAGACCCGCTTTTAAAATTCAATCTGAAAAAGATAAAGAAACTTGGTTACGATATAACCACTCCTATCACAATAACAAATTCTGATGAATACTCAGAAATCCTTCCTGTTGTATCAGGAAGGTCAGTTATTGGTGAGCCCTTGATAAAAATAAAAAAGTAAAGAAGTTTTGAAAAATATAACAGGAGAGAAGCATTGATAGAGAGTTCATATACTATAAAAGAAGAAAATGGAATACATGCCAGACCCGCTGGTTTTTTGGTGAAAGAGGTAAAACAACTTGATTCAACAATAACAGTAAAAACATGTGACGGTAAATCAGCTGCAGCTGATAAATTATTTGCTCTTATGAAATTAGGAGTAAAACAAGGTGATACAATAACTATTGTGGCTGAAGGCGGAGATGAGCAGAAATCTTTGGATTCTGTTATGGATTTCATGAGCAATAATTTTTAATTGAAGAGGTGTTTTCAAAACTTAGTAAGTTTTGAAAGAGGCTCTGAAGTTTAAAGGGGTATAAGTGAATAGTTTTCAGGGGGAAGGTGTTTCCGGTGGAATCACATTGGGAAATATCTTCATTTTTAAGCATACAGATAATAAGATAGAAAAAAAAGTTGTTGAGGATTATAAGCCGGAGATTGAAAGATTCTCGGCTGCCTGTGAACAGGCAATTTCTCAGCTTCAGGCTTTAAGTGAAGACTCTGTCAGTAAGGTAGGTGAGGAAGCCGCCCAGATTTTTATGATTCATTCCATGATGATCGAAGATGATGATTATCAGGACTTTGTTATCAATAAAATAAAAGGAGAAAGTGTTTCTGCTGAATACGCGGTTTTTTCAGCTATTGATTTTTTGACAGAGTTTTTAAACGAATCCGGTGTCGCTTATATTGAAGAGCGAAAATCAGATATAATGGATATTACAAACCGGATTATTTCAATTCTCAGATCTGATGTCGAACCTCTGAACCAATTTAACGGCCCTGTAATTTTAGCCGCTGAAGATTTAACTCCCAGCCAGACTGTTCAGCTTGAGCGTGATAAAATTCTTTCAATTGTTACAAAATACGGTACAAATAATTCTCATACAGCAATTTTGTCGCGGACTATGGGGATACCTTCAATAGTTGGTCTTGAAGACATATATGATGATTCATTAAATGGGAGGCAGGCTGTTGTAGATGCTGACAATGGTGTGGTGATTATAGAGCCTGATGAGCAGACACTTGATATGTATCAGAAAAAAATAAAGGAAAGCAAGTTTGAACAGCAACAGTATCTTGATGAAATAGGCAAAGAGACTGTTACGACAAAAGGACGAAAGATAAAATTATACGCCAACATTGGGGACCTTTCAGAGGTTAACCTTGTAAAAAAGAATGATGCTGAAGGGATTGGCCTTTTTAGAAGTGAGTTTATCTTTCTTGGCCGTAAAAAACTGCCTTCAGAAGATGAACAGCTTGAGGTTTACCGAAGTGTAGCTGAAAGTCTTAATGGCGCTGAGGTCATTATTCGAACATTAGATATCGGCGCTGATAAACAAGTAGATTATCTTGATTTACCAGAAGAAGATAATCCCGCATTGGGATTACGAGCTGTGAGGCTATGCTTTGAAAGAACCGAGATTTTCAAAACACAGCTTAGAGCTTTGTACCGTGCTTCTGCTTTTGGCAGCATTTCAATAATGTTTCCAATGATAATCAGCGTTGAAGAAATTATAAAAATAAAAGATTTAATTAAAGAGGTCTGTCTTGAGTTGGATAAGGACGGTTTTGATTATAACCATGATGTCAAGATTGGAATTATGATAGAAACTCCGGCAGCCGCAATAATAAGCGCGGATCTTGCAGAAGAGGCCGACTTTTTCAGTATCGGAACAAACGACCTTTCCCAGTATACCCTGGCTCTTGACAGGCAGAATCCTCGACTTACTTCTTACGCAGAGCCGCATCATAAGGCTGTTCTTGATTTAATTAAACTTACCGCAGAAAACGCTCATAAAAAGGGGATATGGGTTGGTGTTTGCGGAGAAATGGCAGCGGATCTTGAGCTTACAGATTTTTTTATTGAATCCGGAATTGATGAGCTTTCTGTAGCTCCTCCAAAGGTTCTTCCCCTTCGAAAGAGAATAAGAGAATCCGGGAGCATTTTTATGTAGTTCTTTTTGCAAAAATTAACTTTTCAGGACTTTTTTAAAAAAAACTTCATTTTTATTGTGGAAGTTTTTAGAAGTTCTAATGAAATTGAAAATATAAATCTCTTGATTATAGATAGAGTTTGTATTTGAAGGATTGTTACCTTTTTGGGCATTACCTCAGTACAAAATCGAACAGTATTGTTTCGGTTTGTGCTGAGTTTTTTTTTGTAGATAACCTAAAATTACAGTTTGTATTGGGTTGTATAATTAATTTTTAAGGAGCTTTTATGGAGAAGGAGAAGACCAAAAAATATCAGGAAATTGCTGCCAAAGTATTAGATGGTGTAGGCGGTAAAGAAAATGTTGTCCAGCTTACACATTGTATGACACGTCTAAGATTTGATTTGAATGATACGAGTCTGCCTGATAAAGATGCTATCAAGCAGATTGAAGGTGTTGCCGGAGTTGTTTTTTCAGGCGGTCAATTTCAGGTTATTATTGGAACTACAGTAGAGCGTGTTTATTCTGAACTTATTGGAATGTGTGATTGTCAGAGTTCTGATTCTATTGCTAAGGCTAAAGATGGTAAGAAATTAGCTGAAAAGAATTCTGTTATTAATGCTATTTTCAATTATTTATCCGGAAGTTTAACCCCACTTATTCCAATTTTATTAGTTGCTTCATTATGTAAGACTATTGCTGCCATACTTGGTCCTCAACTTGCAAATGTTGTTACAACAGAGAGTGATATTTATAAATTATTCACATTTGTTGGTAATTCAGGTTTTTATTATCTTCCAGTTTTTATTGGATTTTCTGCTGCAAAGAAAAGAAACTGTAGTATTCCAATAGCCATGATGATAGGCGCTGTAATGCTTAATCCAACAATGATAGAAATGGCATCAAATGCTATTCCTTTTAAAGTGTATGGTATACCTTGTCTTGTCCAGAATTATTCATCAACTGTTATTCCCATGATGCTTGTTGTTTGGATAATGTCTTATGTTGAAAGATTTTTTAAGAAGTATTCGCCAGACGTTTTAAAGGTTTTTCTTGTTCCTTTAGGAACCTTACTTGTCATGCTTCCTCTTTCTCTTTGTGTATTAGGTCCAGCTGGAGCATTCTTGGGTAAATATATATGTACTGGTATTATCAATTTAAATAATGTCGCAGGTCCTCTGGCAATGGCTATTCTGGGAGGATTTTTTGGTATTATTGTTCTTACAGGTATGCATCCGGTATTGTTTACATATCTTTTTGTTACCTTTCCTCAGTTAGGATACGATTCATTTATGGAGCCTGCAATTTTGGCCGCTTCATGGCCTGGTTTAGGTATTGCCATAGCTTGTTTCTTTAAATTCAAGCAGAAAAAGAATAAAAGTCTCGTTCTCGGATATGCTTTTACCTGGTTAATCGGAGGAGTTGGAGAACCCTTGCTTTATGGATTAAGTGTTCCTTATAAGACACCACTTTGGGCTGGAGTTATATCAGGTGCTATAACTGGATTTATTGCAGGACTAATGAATCTTACAGCATATATTCTAAATACAAGTAATGGAATTTATCTGCTTCCTGCTTTTATTGGAGGAGATGCTCATAACTATATTGCTATGGTCGTTACTATGGTTGTTGGTGTTGTTAGTGGATTCCTTGTAATGTTTTTCATGAAATTAGACGAAGACATTGTGAAATAAGTTAATGAAAAAGTACTTATGTGTACTTTATTATTTTGGAGTTTACATGCCACACGTGTAAGCTCCATTCTTTAAATCTGCAGTTATGCAGGATTTTTTATAGGAGTAATAATAAATGAAAGAAATCTTTTCTTCTGAAAAGTTAAGCGACAGGTTGTATCGAATAACTGAAATAAGTGGTGTCTGCTGTTACCTGGTTGTTGGAGATAATAAAGCCTGTCTATTAGATACATGCTGTGGTTATGGTGATTTGAAGGCTTTTGTTGCTACAATTACGGATAAACCTGTTTTTGTTGTTCTTACTCATGGGCATCATGATCATATGGGGGCTGCCGCTTTATTTGATGAGGTCTATATGAATCCCGCAGACAAGCCTGTGTTTGACAGTTTTGGCGATATGGAAAGACGTTTAGCTGATATGAAGGGGCATGAAGAAACATCTTTTATTCCTGATGATAATTTGGTTCCGACTTTAACAGAGGGAATTCGTGATCTTCATGAAGGAGATGAATTTGATCTTGGAGGTCTTAATATAAAAATGATTGCTGCTAAAGGTCATACTCCTGGCATTTTATGCCCTCTTTTAATAGAAGAGCGAACCATAATATTTGGAGATGCTTGTGGTGTTGGAGTTCTTCTTTTTGATGAGTTTTCATCAACGGTATCAGAATACCGTGAGTCTTTATTAAATCTAAAACAGTATGAAAATGAGTATGACAGAATATATAGAAATCATGGAACTTTTACATCACCTAAGGAACTTTTGGATAATGTCATTGAATGTTGTGATTTAATTTTATCCGGAAAGGATGATCATCAGCCTGTTAATATTCATGGGTTTCATCTTTTTGCGGCTAAAGAGCAGGAATATGATAAACGTCTTGATGGAAAAGAAGGTAATATTAAGTACTTGCAGGAAAAGGCTGTTTAGAAAAGATATTGAATTATAATTCTGTTGTTAGTAGAAACCTTTCAACAGAATTTTTTAATAATGCTCGGCTCCTGTTTTGCTCCAGCTCTCTCTATTCATTATATTTTAACTTATATTAATATTGCTTGCTCTTATTTTGTTATAAACTTATAATCTTTCATATGCTGAAAATAAAACTTTTTGGTGCACATATATCGTTCAGAGCACTCTTGTTTTTTGTGTTTTGTTTTTCTTTTTTTATACTTCTAAGCATTATTGTAGGTGTAAATTACATGTACAATTCAAGAAGTTCAATAGACACAGCTCAGGAACTGATGGAAAAAACTTCTAGCGAAATATTTATGAAGATTGAGAATCTTTATAAACCTATTTTCTATATAACTGATCAGGCCTCTGGTCTTCCTGTTATGATGGAACGGGCAACTATTCAAAACCATCCAGCTGAAAAATTTTTTCTTAACACATTGAAAACATATCCACAGATTGAAACCATATATTTTGGTTATCCTGATGGTGAGTTTTATGAAATAATGTCTTTTATTGGTAATTATGGGGATGTTTTAAAGGAGTCAGTTGGTGCTCCAGAAAACTCATCATTTGCAATTCTCAGACAATTTACCCCTCCCGGGCAGGATTCTCCTGTACGATTATGGAAGTATATTGATTCGGTATATCGTGCAACCGGTTCCAGAAAGGTTTTAGATGTAACTTATGATCCCAGAACACGGCCCTGGTATAAACAGGCAATGTCTTCGGCTAAAAGTGAACGAACTGCTCCATATCAATTTGCTAATGTTGATATGACTGGGATAACAATATCGAAAAAAATAGAGGGCAGCAGAACTGGAGTTCTTGGAGTTGATGTTCTCATTGATGAGCTCAGCGTCTTTCTTGAAGAATTAAGTACTCAGTCTTCCGGGCTCGTTTTGTTTTACAATGAAAAACTTGAGGTTACTACTGCTCCCTACTATTTAACTCAAACTTACAATTTTAAACCTAATACCTCTTTTTCTGATACGGGAGTGCCTCTTTTAAAGGTTATATCAGATGAGGTTTTGAAGAAAAATATAATGGAGAATTCCAGTTTTACTGTGAAGCTTGATAATAAGCGGTATTATTTAAAGACCGTTAAACTTCCAAAATTATACAGCAAAGATGAGCATGTTTTAATTGCTATATCAGAAAAGGAAATCCTTAAATCAGTATCAAGTATTGCATTAAAATCCATGCTAATTTCATTAGTTATAACCCTTTTATCCATACCGATAAGCCTTATTCTTTCACAGTTTATTACATCCCCTCTGAACAGTCTTGTAGAAGAGGCTGAAAAGATTGGGAAGTTTGAATTGGATGGAGAGCTTGATGTTTCTACCAATATTGTAGAGGTTGTTTCTTTATCCAAAGAAATGGCCTCAATGAAACGTGGATTGAGATATTTTAACAGATATGTTCCTTCCAAATTAGTGCGAAAACTTGTTGAGTCAGGGCAGGGGGCAGAAATAGGTGGAGCTTTAAAAGAAATGACGTTGCTTTTTACAGATATTGAAAGTTTCACAACCATTTCAGAGGGCATATCTGCTGATAAACTTATGGTTTATTTGTCAGATTATTTTAACGTTCTTTCAACTGAGATTCTGAGAACAAACGGTACGATAGATAAATATATAGGTGACGCGGTTATGGCTTTCTGGAACGCTCCAACTGATATAGCTTTTCATCAGGAGCAGGCTTGTTCCGCAGCCTTAAATATAAAAAAAACAATTGAGAAATTTGCGCCAGAATGGAAGGCCATGAATATCCCTGTCTTTAAAACAAGAATAGGCATTCACAGCGGTGTCGCAGTTGTTGGAAATGTCGGTTCAGCCGAACGGATGAATTATACAGCTATTGGTGATGTTGTAAATAATTGCAGCAGACTTGAGGGGCTTAATAAAATTTATGGAACTGAGATTATTATAAGTGATACTGTCGCTAAAAATCTTGGAAAAAAATATTTATACAGACCTCTTGAAAAGGTTGTTCCAAAAGGAAAAACAACCGTTGAAACTATATATGAACTTGTGAACTATAGAGATGAAAGCAGTTCTTCTGAAATAGATTTTGTTGAGTATTTTACAAAGGCGTTTGAGGCTTATCACAAACGCAAGTGGAAAAAGGCTTTATACTATTTTGTGTCTGCTGGAAAGATTAATTCCAAAGATAAAATCTTGTTTTATTATATTCGAAATTGCAGAGCATATCTAAAAGAAGAGCCTTCTAATGACTGGAACGGCGTTAGACTTGTGAGGAGTAAATAATGAAAAAACGATCTTTACTCTTTATTTTATTGTTCTTTTCAACTCAATTGTATGCTCAAATAAATATAAATCTTGCGACCTCTAATACCAAACCTGAAGAATTGGCTGCTATAAGATACCTTTTAGATGCTTTTGAGTTATATAATCCTGACATTTCAGTGAATATCATTAAATATAATGAGAATGACAAAACTTCTTCCATAATTTCAAAACAAAATGATTACGGTGCTCCAGATTTGATAATTGCAGATTCTCTCATGCTTTCAGCTTTTAACAGCGACAAGGTTCTTGATAACGATTTTATAGGCGAAGTTATAAAAGAAATTGGTGAAGATTCTTTTTTTAAAGGTCCTCTTGTTTCTTTAGAAAAAGAAGAAACTTTTTTTGGTGTTCCATTCACAGCCTGGCTTCAAGTTTTATGGTATCGAGCAGATTTGTTTAAGAAATATAAACTTCCTGTGCCTGATACAATTGACGCCATACTTAATGCCGCGCAAGTTTTTGAAAAATTTGAAGATGGTGTTTACGGTATTGTCCTTGGAAAAAAAGATGACGTTTATACTCAACAGTGTTTCCTTCATCTTGCCGGAGCAATGGGGCTTCAGCTTGATTCAGATAAAGATGGTTATTTTTTTGATGAAGAAACTTTCTCCAAGGCTGCAGATTATTATTCAAATTTAAGAGAATATTCTACTCCGGGTTTGACAAATTGGCGAGCCAGAGATTTCTTTTTTCAAAAAAAAGCCGCAATGATGTTTTATTCAACATTTATTATGGACGACCTTGCTATACCTGAAATTGCCGCAGATTCGTTAACAAATAAAAACTTTACTGAGCTTGAGAATATTTCATATTCAAATGATTTTCTTTCAAATACAGGAATTGTTACAACAATAACAGGAAGTCGTAAATACTCATTTGGTAGTGTTGTCGGTATAGGTGTTTTTGATAATAATTTTTCAGCAGAGAAAAAAGAGGCTCTTGATAAGTTTATTATGTTTCTTTTCAGACCAGATGTGTACAATACATGGCTGCATATGAATCCAGGCGGAATGCTGCCTGTTGTAAAATCAAGTGTAGATGATAATAATTTTTACAGAGATCCTGT
>JAQQAK010000055.1 GCA_028527945.1 Spirochaetaceae bacterium | reverse complement strand
TAATCGTAATATTCATACGTTTTGTGCCTCATATGTGAGCATTGCAATACGCTCCTCAATAGATTCAAGAAATTGTTGTAATTCTTCATCATTGTATTTATCAGCATTCCTTAAAACTTCTGCTTTCTCTTCTTCAGAAACAAAACCTTTCTGTATCCCATCATCAAGAACATCGTTAAGTTCTGTTACAATGGGATTTTCTGGTGGTGTATCGATTGGTTCTGTCATTTCGTCTGGAAGCTCATCCGACGTATAAGGCATTCCTGCAAATTCATCCGGAAAGCACATTCTAAATGATTGTGCGATAGCTACCTTTTTTATCATTGTGACAGGCTTCTGTTTCCATATTTTGTTATCTTGCTTGTATTCAGTAAAGAAAACCACATGGATAAAAGGATGTGACCAATCTTTTCTGTATATTGTAGCAATGGCGCGAAAGTCCGGAGCAGAAACCTTACCCTTTGTCTCAACATTCCACCCATCAAGTGCACCTACTCTTTCAGCCCTTTTGATATACACCTCATATCCGGTTAAAATTGATATTGCTCTTTCTTTTTTCCATTGCCCATTAGAATCTATTACATTCTTCATGTATGGAATGCAGTAAATCTCACGTTTAAAAGGATTAAGCTGAAATGCTGAAGAAATTTCAATAAATTGTTTTTTTTCAAGTTGAGAAAGTTGTTTCCCTATACCTGTAATATCTAAATACTCAATTATTTTATTTTCAGTTACTTCTGCTAATTTGGTTATTTCGTTACTCAAATCTGTATCCTTCTTGACGAGAATAATTTTTAAAGTTATTCTCAATATTGTTGTTACGCTCCCTTTTGGGGGCTTTTTTTTGATTCTTTAATATATGTGCCTTTGCCTCCTCCCACTCTGCGAATAGTTGTCCGTTAACAATAATTCTGGTTGTTTCCATAATTGGTACTTCCCTTTCATGTTCTGGGTATTCTTTACAGAAGCTGTCAAAGCTCATCACTTACATTTGACTCAGAAAGAGAACCTTTCTTATGCTCCGTAAGCCAGTTTTCAAGATCATCTTTATCTATCAGCACTCTTTTACCTATCCTGATGCTTGGCAGCCCTTGAGTCCTGACCATGTCTCTGACCAGCCAATCACTACATTTCAGCTTTTCTTTTACTTCCTTAATTGTTAGTACTTCCATGTGCTCCCCTGTCTTTGATTTTCAATCCGAGCATGATTAACAACCTGAAATGATGCCGTTCCCCGACGTCTTTTAGTCTTGTTCCAAGCCTAAATAATAAACCGCTCAATTTTTAACCTCCTTAAGTTCTTTTTTGGCAATCAGAAATACCAATTTTTACAGAAGCAATAAGCTTTCCCGTTTTTGTTAAATCTTTATCGCTGTAAATAAGTTTGTTCTTATTCATTACAACAAGTTCTTTTCTTGTTACGAGCAATAAATTGCTTGGAGAAAGATTGAGTCTGTTTGTGTCTGCAAATATGACAACATGACCTTTTGGTATTTTGCCGTAAGCTGCTTCATAAATAAGCCTATGTTTTAGCGCCCATTTATTAGGGTCTTTTATCTTTATTTCGATATACCCATCTACATTTATTCTTTCAGAACCGATAGGCTTATAATTTACTGGCCGGTTTCCTTTCTTAAATTCTGTTTCTCTTGAATAATGAAGCCCTTTTACACCTTTGTTATGTGGAATGTGCCCCGGCTTAAAACACGTATTTCTACCATTTTTAAAACCATAACGCGCCATAGTACTTTTTATCTGGTCTACTGAAAGAGACAGATAAAAATACTTATTAAAAAGCTTTGTTAATTCATGGAAGCTTTTCCCTTTGCAGTTATTCTCAAGAAATTTCAATTCTTCTGCTGTATAAAAATGTAATGGTGTTCTCATTGCTGAGCCTTTAATAATGGGTATTTCTCAACACTTGGTAATTCATCTGCCAATTTTGTTGCGTTAAGAATCAGTTGACCATTTGCTATTATCTGAGAGGCTACACTTGTAATTGCCTTTGCCCTATTAACTTCTTGAACAAGGTTCTCTCCTTGTAGATCTTCATCTCCAAGACGTTCAATTTCCATAAATAAGTGGTTGTTTAAATCTGTTAACTTATTTTGCATTATTTTTCTCCTGAATAATTTCCGGATCTACTTGTGTCTTACCGGATTGGATGTCTTTTTTTGATAAAATTGCATTTAGTATCCAATTCTTAATCGTTTCACCTTTTTTCAACGCAGGATGTGTTTTGAAATAATTATCAATTGCTTCGCGTTCACATTCATTTGTAGTCAAAGTGATTTTCATGTAATCCTTATTACTTAATTTCACGTAACTCATGAGCTTATTATACGCCGTTCTAAGTAATTGTCAATAGTTTTTTTACGTATTTTTAAGTAATTTTATCCGATAATAAGGATATGGATTTATGGGAACGTTTAAAAATAGAAATAAAAAGGAATAATACAACTCAAGAATGGGTAGCTCAACAAATAGGAATAAGCCGCAGAACATTTGAAGGCTGGTTTAATAATAAAACTATGCCGAAAGCAGATCAGACCATAAAGATTGCCAAGGCTTTAAACACAACTGTTGAATACCTTGTAACCGGAGAAAAACAAGATAGCTGGCAGTCACCTCAAAGATATGAGGATATTGTTAGAGATCTGGCACTATTAAGTGATGATGATTTGGAAGATATTAGAATACTTGTAAAGGGTAAAAAAGAGCGTACTTTAAAGAAAGATGCAGCAGAAAAAGAGAGACTCGCTTAGCGGTTGGAAAGCAGTTTACCAATTTCCAATTCTATCAGTTTTCATTGAATTGGGGTACTTGGTAGAGCTTGAACTATTATTGATGAAGCATTTTATATAAATTATAGAAATTGCTTTTATTTTGAAGGATACGGGTTTACCATGCTAAATGCAGTTAAATACTTAATATCAGGTGTTATACAGCGAATATATAACTTAGGAAGACACGGTGTTATCTGTAAAAGTAGTAAAAATAATATGTTAAATGCACCCAAAGAGTGATTTAATAAAAGTATTAGCTTATATCTGTTTTGGAGTGTAAGATAAGAAAAAGAAAATCGCCCGGACTTCCAGCCGACGGGTGATAAATATGAAAACATCTATTCTTTATTAAAAAGGACAGATGATACTCTTATAGATATATTTTTCAATCATGAGAAATATGGATACTCTGAGGAGTTTAAAAATTTTAGAAAATAAAAAATTTTTAAAAAAAAGTAATATAAAATTAAAAAAATTACAGTTTAAAAGAGAATCGAGGAGAATATGAATAAAAAGATTTTACCATTTATTTTATTGATTATTATTGTTTTTAGCTGTTCAAAAGAAAAAGAACAACAAACAT
>JAQQAK010000054.1 GCA_028527945.1 Spirochaetaceae bacterium | reverse complement strand
TTATCTGAAAATATTAGTACGTATGATAATTTTGATAATTACTATTTTAAAATAGCTCAGAATATAGATATGTCAGATTTAAGTTTTATTCCCATAGGCACTTATGTTTCTGATTCTAATAATATTCCTTTTGAAGGGAGTTTTGATGGAAATGGATTTAAAATATCAAACTTCGTAGTAGATTTGTCTGAAACCTCATATATTGGTTTATTTGGATATACTGAAAATGCAGAATTGAAAAAAATAAAAATCACAAACGCATCTGTAACAGGTGATGGCTATGTAGGTGGGCTTATAGGTTACGCAAAGAAAACGAATATTTCAGAATGCTCAGTAGCTGGTACAATAAATGGTAGTTCTGTCATTGCTGGAATAGCTGGACGATTGATGGAGTCTGAAATATCTGAATGTTATTCTGAATGTGATATAAATGGTGAAACTTTTGTAGGTGGTTTTGTTGGAATTGATAAATATGCTAACGAATATAATAATTGTTATTCAATTGCTAGTTTAAATGTAACTGATAATGATGATTATTGCGGTGGATTTTCAGCTGGTACATATATCGCAATAGACTCTTCTTCTACATATATACATTGCTATTCTGTTTCTACTGCTTATGAAGAGAATATTGTTATTGAAGGTTTTATTGGTGGAAAACTTATTATGAGTAATATTAATAATCAGAATACATTTAGTTCCTGTATATATGACAATACTTTATGTACCAATGGAGATGAGTCTGAATCATCAAATGTAATTGGGATGAGTTCTAATGATATGAAGGATTCAGATAATATATCTCAAAATTATTTTACTTGGGATTTCTCTAATATTTGGGCAATTGATAATAATTTTAATAACGGATATCCGTATCTGATTGAAAATAATCCATGATTATTTTTAGAAAACAAATTCTAAAAATTGATACAAGTTTTTAAGGATAATTTTAGTTTAAATAAAGTTTAGAAGAACAGATTTATTTTAGAATATAGATAAGTACTAAACATATATTACCTTACGCGCCAGACGGAATAGACAGCCCCAGAACCTTCGCCTATAAAATGAAAAGCCAGCTTGACGCCTACAACGCCCTGAACAGCGATAAAACAAAAGACAGCCTGCTATCAGAATATAATGAAGAAGAATCTTACACATTAGGCTATGTAGATGTAAAAGACACCTCAGGAAATGACAAACCCTTTTTACCCGGATATTACCTGCCAAATAAAGAAAATTATTATAACAGCACGTACAAAAGAGAAATGACCGCCGGCGTAGACGACATGGGACTCTTACTTGGCTCGATGGCAATGATGGATGCAGGCAGTTTTTATAACACAGAAGATAAAGACATCTGCGAGAATCTTGACACTTTTTTTGCCATGAAGAAAAAAGACACCATGGGGCTCGATTCAAACAGGGAACCCGTATTTAACTCCACAAGTACGAACAGTTATGATAACATACTATCAATGACAATGGCCGACATAGAAAGAGGAAGCATTATAGTACCCGACGTAAGCGACATGAGACAGGGAGATCTATTGGTTAGAAACACCGAAGAAGGCCACAACGTTGGAATAGTGGTAGGCTTTAAAAATAACCAAGTACCAAAAAAAGCCACCGCCGCCTCAAGTTTCTGGACAAACGTGTTAGTAGTGTCAGTCCGCCCCGGCTTTCAGGCAGTAACCCTTGGAACATGGGGCAACAGCGGCAACATATTTGGAGGATTTACCGAAAACCCCGAAGAGTACGTAATAAGAAGACTGGTTAAACATGAAGAGCTTGCCATAACAAAGGTGATGCCTGAAGATAATGAGTGTGTAAAGCCGGTATATTTTCAGTATCCTTATGACTATCCGGAGCATGAAGCATATTGGAATGGTAAGAACACAACTGCTTCAGGCAGCAAAGACAGATTTCAAATGTTTGTAAAGACAGATGGTGCAGTACTTGAAGAGTTACCTCCATCAAGTTATAGAGGAAATATAATTCACCAGCCCATGTTTAAAAGAAATGGTACAGTTGAAGAGCATATGGCCATTTCAAGTTATTCAGGATGGCGAGAGATGTATAATACAAGAATTACCTATCACCGAGGAGTAGACTTTGTCCCTGTTATTAATAATTCAAGTCATGCTACTGATATAGGAGGAGAGACTCCTGATCATATCCTTGCACCGGAAGATGGTAAATATTGGATACTGGATTTGAAGTATGATAGTGATAATGAAGCGCAAAGTTTATTCATAAAAATTGACGATGATAATATATTAATATTGGAAAGCTACAGTTCCAGAACTCATGGAGATCTGGGGATACTTGTTACAAACCCGGAAGATCCACAAAAGGGCAGAATCTATGTAATAGCGCATCTGTTCTTTAATAATACAGCCTCTGTAGACACTAATACTAATGAAAAATCAAATATAAGTGTTAACTCAAATGTAGAAGGATGTTCAGAACATTTCGAGGGTAGTGATTCTATACATTTTGTAGACAAAGATGGTAATGAAATGACAACTTTACCTGAAAGCTGTGATAACGCAGGCTATGTAAAAACCGGTGACTGGATTGGACTTATGGGAGGGAACCCTTCATACCCGCCACATGTGCATGCAGAAGTTTACGAATATTTTAAGAACTTTGAGAAAGATGAAAGTAATTTTTATGGCTCAACATATGAAAAGATAAATAAAAATTTGGGGACAAATTATACATATGAAGATATTCTCGAGTTTTCGAAATGGCAGCGTATAAATGCAAGACATATTTATCCGGAAAGTATGTTAGAGCCACGTTCATATGCAAACGGACCACAAATACTTTTAAATACTTTAGAGGAAAAAACTGACTCATGGTGGACTGAAGAAGGCGTTGATAAATCAACTTTTATTGATGCTCTATTTAAAGACTGGACTTTATGGGATTTGCCCGAGGAGAAATAATGAAAAAACTTAACATAATACTTTTGATTCTAATTTTAAATACATTTGTTTACGCAGAGGCTCAAAAAAAAGACTATAATTTACAAACTGAAGCTATAACGACCTTTGATTTGCGCAATCCTGGTATCGGGTGGGAAATTGGAAATAAAATATTTATAAATGGTTCCAAAGATATAAGTATTGATTTACTGACTACTGATAAAAAATATTATGATTATAGTACAGAATTATCTAGTATAAGAGGTTTGTATGGAAACAATCTTATAGTGGGTAGAGTTGAAGAAAATAACAATAATCAAGATTTTGTATTAT
>JAQQAK010000053.1 GCA_028527945.1 Spirochaetaceae bacterium | reverse complement strand
TTTAAAATGTAACGCTACAGTCTCTTTTCCGATTGTATCTATAAGAAAACTCCCACCTTTTTTCAAAGAGTCACAAATATTTTTGCAAAAAGTTAAATCATCCTCCGGATCATCAAAATATCCAAATGAAGTGTAGTAATTCATTGCAAAATCATAAGAGGAAGGCTTTTTAAACTTTCGAACATCATCTTTTACGAGATCTACGTTAACACCGGCATTTTTAATATTTTCTCTGGCCTCTTTAAGATAAGCTTCGGTAATATCAACACCAGTAACATTAAATCCTTTTTTAGCAAATTCAACTGAATGCCTCGCACTTCCGCAACAGGCATCAAGAATATTTTGATTTGGATGTAGGTCTGCAAGAGCTATGATACCATCAACTTCAAGACCTGTATCAGCCATTCTGTCAGGATCAAACATTAAAGGTTCATACAATTTCCAAAATTCTTCATTTTTAAACCAGTCAGAACTATCTTTTATTAACATTGGGCCTCCGATAAAATTGATAATCGCAAATTGTGGAATTAAGTTAATAACAAATATAACATAAATACACAAAAACGTCCTATTGCTTATTGTTACGCTAATATAATTAATTCTTATGAAATTTTATGTAACTTAAAAATTGATATTTCAACAATCTTTCATATAATGAAACCTAATTATCAATAGCTTGAATTTTTCTGCTTTTCATGTTAGTGAAGTCTATATGGTTTTACAACAGCAGAATGAAAAAATACAGTTTCCAGTATCATTCAGATTAAAAATTATCAGCATAACCTATGATACTGAAGATTCAGCCTTTCAAAAATTCAGTAAAGTCCTTGCTGATAATGAAATAAAGTATTCAAACTGGGATAGCAAACCTTCAAGCGGGGGGCGTTATGCCAGCTACAGGGTTGATGTGACAATAAATAATAATGAGACCTTTAAAAAAATATACGCGGATTTAGGCAAACTTGAAGGGGTTAGATGCGTAATTTAGCCTTCCTGCCTGAGGAAGATATAACTTTCATTGAATTAAAAGCAAAAAACTTTAAACTCAGCTTTCAAGACAGAATACAGCTTGAAATTATTGCATCCGATTTAAGACGCTGGGATGAAGGCTCTATTAGTCAGTTCTGGGAAGATCCTGAAAATAAAAAATTGAAGGGAAAAAATCGAAAACGCTTTGCAATGAATACAATCAAGGCAAAGTGGGAAAACCTAAAAACTGAACCTAAAAATTATGGTACTTTCAATTCGGAATACAAAGCTCCTAAAAAGGATTCACAGTTAATAGATCAATCTCCGGACAGTCCTATAATGGGAAGATGTCCTGTGGCTTCAGAAAAAACCAGGTGCTGCAATCTTTATACTCTGGACGCGGTTATAAACTGTGGATTTGACTGTAGTTATTGCTCAATTCAAACATTTTATCACACTGAAAAAGTACTTTTTCATCAGGATTTGCAGGAAAAATTAGAAAATCTTGCCACAGAACTTGAACCTGAAAAACGTTATCATATAGGAACAGGACAATCCTCCGATTCGTTGATGTGGGGAAATCACGGCAAAATGATGAAAAATCTTTTTGATTTTGCGAGCTCTAACAAAAATGTCCTGCTTGAACTAAAATCCAAGTCTGATAATATTTCCTATCTGATAGAAAACGACATTCCGGCAAATGTACTTACAACGTGGAGTATTAACACGCCGGTAATTATAGAAAATGAAGAGCACCTTACATCAAATTTAGAGGCTCGAATATCCGCAGCTAAAAAAATTGCAGATAAAGGCAACCTTATAGGTTTTCATTTTCATCCAATTATAATCTATAAAGGGTGGAAAGAAGACTATAAAAAAATATTCAAGTTGATACTTGATAATTTTAAACCTGAATCTATAACACATATATCTTTCGGAACCTTAACCTTTATAAAACCAGTTATAAAAGAGCTTAGAGAGAGAGAATTAAAGTCAAAAATCCTTCAAATGCCTATGGAAGAAATTGCCGGAAAACTATCATATCCATTTGAAACTAAAAAAGAAATTTTCAGTTTTGCGTATAACGCCTTTGAAAAATGGCACGACAAACTTTTCTTTTATATGTGTATGGAAGACATACGGTTATGGAAAGATGTTTTTGGCAGAGAATATGAGAATAATGAAGAGTTTGAAAACGATATGATCAACTCCTATTTTAAGAAGGTAGAAAAATTATGGACAAAGCAATCCTTGTAGGAACAAAAGACGAGCCCCGCCTTATACTAGAGCTACAGGAGCTTTGCGATTCTATAGGCATTGAAACAATTACTACATTTGAAGTAAACATCACAAAACCTACAGCTGCATGGCTGATTGGAAGCGGTAAAGCAGAAGAAATAATAGAAACAGCTTTGGATTTTGAAGCAGACATGATTGTTTTCAATCAGGAACTTTCACCTTCACAGCAGCGAAATTGGGAAAGAGCCTCAGGTTTATGTGTTATTGACAGACAAGAAGTCATTCTTGAAATTTTTGCTCAAAGAGCCTCTACACGTGAAGCAGCTTTATAAACCGGTCTTGCAAGAATGGAATACTCGCTGCCAAGATTGACACGGGCATGGACTCACCTTTCAAGGCAGCGCGGCGGAGCAAAAGGAAACCGAGGAGAAGGTGAAACTCAGCTTGAAATTGACCGGAGAATAGTTTTAAAGAAAATAGCAAAAATGAAAAAAGAACTCTCTGAAATAAAAAAACAGAGAAATGTTCGGCGTTCAAGGCGAAGTGAAAAACTATTATCTGCCTGTATTGTCGGTTATACAAACGCAGGAAAGTCTTCTCTTTTAAATAAACTATGCGGCTCAGAGATTTTGGCTGAAGACAAACTTTTCGCGACCCTTGACTCTACAACACGACTGTTGAAACTTCCGGGTGGAACAGAGCTGACATTGACAGATACTGTCGGGTTTATACGAGATCTGCCTCATAAACTGGTTCAGGCCTTTCACTCAACACTGGAAGAAGCAATCCTCGCAGATTTCTTAATTTTAGTAATAGATGCATCAGATCCAGACGCGCAACAACAGTACAAAACTACCATCAGCACTCTTAAAGAGATTAACGCGGCTGACAAGAAAAGGCTTGTGGTATTTAATAAAATTGATAATATTGAAAATAAACTTCTTGGAAGAATTGAAATACGTCCCATTCAGCAGGAAGAAGAACGTTGTGTTTATTGTTCTGTAAAAACAGGAGAAGGTATTGATGAACTCTTCGCGCAAATTGAGCAACTTCTTAGCGAAACAAGATCAGAAACGACTTTTATATTTCCAGCAGATAACGAGGGCTACAAAATTGCAGCCCAACTTCATAGTTTTATAGAAATAATAGAAGAAGAATACAAAGATTCAGAAATTATTATAAAAGCAATCTGCCCTGAAGAAATCAGAATGAGGTTTGAGAGTTTTATAAAAAAAGAATAATATTCTTAAACTTCAGCCCAGGTTCCGCTTTTTTCTGAAGCAAAAAGCGCGTCTATCACCTTCATATTATTAATAGCATCTTCTGGAGCAACTGGGACAGAGCGGCCTTCAGCAACAGCCTTTCCAAAAGCTTCAAACTCCGCGGTATACTGATCAACCGGGCCGCAGTTTATAGTACGCTCCCCTATTCCCATCCAAACTTGAATTTCAGCAGGAACATCAGCATACATATTAAACGGAATAGGAATAACAAGCCGCCCCTTGGTTCCAAGTACTTCAACCTTCTGAGCAGGAAACATTTGTGTCCCAATAGTAAATGTTGATTTTGTATCACCAAAATCAAGAGTACCAATCGCAAATGTATCAATTTTAAAATCAGGATCTCTTTCTGAAAACATTAAAACCTTTTCAGGCTCTGCATCAAGAAGAAATCGTGAAACAGAAATTGCGTAACAACCAATATCCATAAGAGCTCCGCCGCCAGTCTCTGGTTTATTTCTAATATTTGAAGCGTCATTATTATTGTAGGAAAAAAATATGTCTATTTTTTTAATCTTTCCAATCTCGCCGGATTTAACAATATCTTTAGCTCTTATCCACTGAGGATGAAACTTATACATAAAAGCTTCCATAACAGGCACTTTTTTCTCTTTTGCATAGAGAATCGCCTCTTCAGCTTCTTTACTGTTTAGAGCCGCCGGCTTCTCACTTAATATAGCCTTCCCAGCATCAGCAGCTTTCTTTATCCATTCCGCATGAAGATTATTAGGAAGTGGATTATAAATAAAATCTATATCAGGATCGTTGAGCAGCTCTTGATAACTTCCATAAAAAACTGGGATATTCCACTTTTGGGCAAAGCTCTTTGCTTTTTCTATATTACGTGAAGCAACTGCATATACTTCAAGAACATCTGAATTATTCAAACCTGTAACAACTCTCAACTGAAAATGTCCGGAAATACCTAAAACTCCAATTTTTATCTTTTCAGCCATACAAAACTCCTTTATATTCAAAAACTTTTTTGTTTGTGGGTCTTTCAAAATGTAAGATATGCTTACCTAACTTTTATCATACTACTACTTACTATAAATCCAAGAGAATGATATAGCAAGAAATATGTAGGTATATAAGAAGTTTTGGATTTGACTAAAAATCTACAACCTTCAAAACTAATAAATTAGAGTATTTACTAATAGAGACTACCTCAGAAATATGGCCTCATTTTGGCGAAGGAAGACCTGCGAATCATTCAGCCATATTCCTAGTCCGACTCTTTATGATTATGAATATTTACAGGCCAGAGAGTGCATAAATACACAACAAATTCACTTGAAATAAAAAATGCAATACAGTACTGTGACTTCATGAAAACTTACGAAGAAATAAACAACAAAATTGAATCCGGTTCGGCGGTCGTATTAACTGCCGATGAAGTCATTGATTACGTCGATAAAAAAGGGCTTGATGAAGCTGCTAATGAAATTGATGTTGTAACAACGGCTACATTTGGACCGATGTGTTCTTCAGGATGTTTTCTCAATTTCGGTCATTCAAAACCAAAAATGCGTATGACAGAGGTATGGCTTGATGATGTAATGGCGTATGCCGGAATTGCCGCTGTAGATGTGTACCTTGGAGCAACCCAGCTTAGATATAACGATCCGGCAAATATGAACTACCCTGGCGATTTTCTATTTGGTGGTGGGCATGTAATTGAAAAACTTGTTGCCGGAAAAGAAGTTCAGCTTTTTGCACTTTCTTATGGAACAGATGAGTACCCTCTCAAAGAGCTCAGAACATATATAACAATTGATGATCTCAACCAGGCAATAATGACAAACCCCAGAAATTGTTACCAAAATTATAACGTTGCAATAAACTGTTCAGAAAAACCAATTTATACCTATCTTGGTAAACTTAAGCCTAATATGAAAAACCTTACATACTGTTCTGCCGGACAGTTGTCACCTCTTTTAAACGATCCGTATTATAAAACAATCGGAGTAGGAAGCAGTGTCTGGCTAGCCGGGGCTCATGGCCACGTTTATTCTGAAGGGACTCAGCACGCTTCAGCATGTGAACGAACAGAAAACGGGGTACCGTCAGAAGGCGCCGGAACCCTTGCTCTTACAGGAAACATGAAAGAGATGGATCCTGAATTTGTACGAGGTGTAAGTTTTAAAGGTTACGGAGCCTCTCTTGCTCTTGGTGTAGGAATTCCGATCCCGATTCTGAATAAAGAAATATTAAAATACTGTACTGTAAAAAACAGTGAAATATACGCTTCTGTAATAGATTATTCATCTACATACCCCGCAAGAGAGGGCGATATAGTATGTAAGCTTTCTTATGAACAGCTTAGATCTGAAGAAGTTGAAATAAACGGAAAAAAGGTTAAAAGCACATCTCTTTCTTCTTACTCAAAGGCTCTTAAAATAGCAGAGCTTTTAAAAGATGAAATAAAGAAAGGTGATTTTGCGTTATCTAAACCTTATAAAATGCTTCCTGTAAATCAAGGTATGCAGCCACTTAATATAAAAAAACAGGGAGGAGCAAAATGAGCAACACAATAAGCAAAAAGGTTCTTCTATCTTTCTCCGGAATAGCATCTGATAAACCAATCGTTTCTGAACTTATTCGTAAATATAATCTGGAAATAAATATTTACAGAGCAAAAATAGGAAATAATGAAGAAGGCCATATGGCTATTGGTGTTACCGGTGATGAAAAGCTGGTAAACGAGAGTCTTAAATACCTCAAGTCTTCTAATGTTGAAGTCAAAGAAACCGAAACCGGACTGATTTGGGATGAAGAAAAATGCGCCAGCTGCGGGAACTGTTTAACACACTGCCCTACCAAAGCTCTTCATATAACAGACAGCCACAGCCGCAGAGTAGAATTTGACGGCAGTAAATGCATTGAGTGCCTGAGCTGTATTAGGAACTGTCCTTTTGGAGCCTGTAAATCCTTTTTTTAAAATGAGAGAATTTCAAGCGTTCAGATATAAAGACGCGACTTACAAAATATGTTCATCTAATTCAAAAGAACTTTTTTCAATGCTCACCTCGGAGATAAAACAACTCCGGGATGAGCTGGATAATTATATAAAACTTCAACCTGAATTTCTTAAAAGCCTTGAACCTATTACAGTTTTACAATCATCGCCAGATTCTGCTATAAAAATGGCAGAGGCATCACGTTTATGCGGAATAGGCCCAATGGCGGCTGTTGCCGGAACCATAGCCCAAATAGCAGCTGAAAAATGCAGCAGCTTTGCCCATAAATTGAAAGTACCTGAAATTATAATAGAAAACGGAGGAGATTTATTCATTCTCCCTATAAAAGAAAAAAATACTGTAATAACTGGAATATTCAGCGGGCTGTCATCTAAATTCAGTTCTCTCGCTCTAAAAATATCTCCAGAGAAGGAAGGGATTGCGGTATGCTCATCATCCAGCCTTATGGGACATTCTTTGAGTTTAGGCAATTGCGATTTGAGTACCGTTATTTCAAAAAATGCTTCTTTAGCAGACGCGGCAGCAACATTTGGAGGAAATCTTGTAAAAACTGAAGCAGATTTAAAACCCGCTGCTGAAAAAATTGTATCTATTTATGGTGTGGAAGGTGTTATTCTTATAAAAAATGAACAAATTGCAATAGCAGGAAATTTGCCTGAAATAATTAAACATAAAGATCCTTCCGGAATAAAAAAAATTACAAAAACTTTTTAGGCTATTAGCCGATAAATAAAAACAATGGGAAAGATGAAAAACGCCAACTCGGCACAAACAAGAGAAAAAATAATTAGTACAGCAGCATTTTTAATTACAAAACAGGGCGCGGAAAATACAAGCCTTTCAGATATAGCAAGGGAAAGTGGAATTAGCAAGGGAACTCTATATTATTACTACCCTACAAAGTCTGAATTAGTATTTGAAATTACCAACAGACACATGAAGCGACTTACCGAAGACATTCTTGACTGGGTTAGCGACATGAGTGATGACCTTCCACCTGAAAAGATTCTTCAGGCAGTTTACAGTCTTTTAACACGGGCAAGTAAACGTGGAAAACTACATCTCTATCTTATTTTTGACGGAATATCCGGCGGTGAAGAAGCAAAGAAGAGGGTTAGAGAAATTTACTTGCAATGGAAAAATACCGTAAAAGAAGGTGTTGCCAAGATGATAAACGAGAATCAGGATAAAGAGATTCTTGGTGAACTTGTATTAACC
>JAQQAK010000052.1 GCA_028527945.1 Spirochaetaceae bacterium | reverse complement strand
ATGTAGATGTCTATCACAAAAGAGCTCCTGATTAATTACCACTGGAATTAAGATTTTGTAGAGAAGAAGATGTTTGTTGCATTGCATTAACACTACCTTCCATTTTAGCATATTTATTTTTAAGTTCGGCTTCTTTGTCCGCGAGTTTTAATTCATAATTTGAAATATCACGTTCTGTTCGTTTAATCTTTGAGTCAAGAGTACTCATCCTGTAGGAAAAAATACCATTTGTTCCAGCATATGGTTTCATGCTGGCCTGTGCGGAATATGCTGCTCCTGTATCAACAATTAAATCTCCATCAGAATCATAGCCAAACAATTCTTTTACGGCAACCATATTATTTGCTAAAGATGAATCCAGTTCATCTTCATTGATTTCTATATACCCTCTAAGTTTAGATTTGTTATAACCTCCACCTAAGCCTGACGAATTAGTCGAAATTCCTATTTGCGACAACATTTTCAAGGATTCATCAGATTTTGTCTTATAAGGTGACATAAAAATGTTCTGAAGCTTTGATTTAACCTGAATAAGGGTAGAATCTCCCTGAAAATAGCCTAATCTGTCCTTGGCTTCTTCTTTTTCATCGTCGGTAAAATAGTCAAGTTCAGAGATTACCGCGTTATCTGTTGATGTAAGAATACTCAAATTAGCCTGAAGTCTATTATAGCTTCCGACAAATTTGATAATTCTGTCTTTTACAAGTTCATCATCCGGTGTTATTTTTAAATCTACCGGATCTTCTGATTCACTTTTAAGAGTAAGGGTTACACCTGGTATGAGGTCATCTATGGTGTTACTTTCCCGTGTAATTTTTATTCCGTCAACTTCTACCACAGAGTTGGACGCTTTGTCTACCGGGTGAGAAGGTTCCCATCCTCCACGGGTTTCCGGATTATAGAACTTAATCTTTTTTATAGTAATTGCTTTATTTGTATTATTGTTCTCAAAATTAATAGCAGATGAACTTCCACCTAAATCTGAGAGCTTTACAGTTAATTTTTGAGGTTCTGTTGTATCTTTCAGAGCTGGTAAAAATCTTTTTGTGCCATTTGCGTCTGATGAAAAAACTTCAAAATCAACATTAGTTTTGGGAGGTTCAGGTTTTTTCCATTCAGGAATACTGACAAGACTATCTGTGTTATTAACTATAATTCCATTGTAATCTATTCCTGAATTTTCCGGTTTATCGGGCCCCTGTGGTTGGGTAGGGGGAGTCCATTCTGAACTTTCAAGGTTTTTAATCTCTACTTGAAGTTCGAGATAAATATTTCCAGTATCTTTTTCTGCAGGTGATATTTCAATTTTTCCATTAGCTCCAGGATTTAATAAGGTCTCACCAGTTTCTGTTGTTTCTGTCAGTTTTGAATCAACAGAAGGTTTTACAGGAATCTCTCTTAACGAATCGTCACTTTGAACTAAGATGCCGGCAGAAATTGCAAAATCTTTTGCTGCACCGTCGTTAAAAACAAGCTTATTATCAAGCCCTTCTTTTGTAGATTCAATGAGCATGACAGTTGTGTCTGGAGTATCTTTTATTAACTGAGCCCTAAGTAAATTATTTCCACGGTTATTGATTCTTTCTACAAGTCGTTTAACTGTTCCGCCTCTGAAATTGAAATCAATATTTTTATCACCAATAGTGAAGGAGTATTCTCCTGATGGTGCTTCAAATTTATCATCTATAGATTTTGACAAAAATCTGTCTGAAGAGGCTTTTTTTATGACTGTAAGTTCTTTATCCTGACTTATCGCGCCGCGATCAGCGGTCGCTGTTAATACTTTTTCATCAGAAGATTCAACAATACGTTCGTTGAAAGGGTTATCTGCTCCATACAGACCTTTGGCCGTATCTTCAAAATTGGTAAGATTTTTTGAAAGATCTTGCCAAATTTTCTTCTCGTTTTCATAAGATTCCAAATCGTCTTTTTTGCGATTTAAAGGTATCTTTTCCATTTCCATTAGTTTGGAAACGATGCTGTCAGTATTGAGGCCGCTATTAACGCCGGGGATTGTTATATCAGACATCGCTGCTAAAACCTTGCCCCTCCATAATTAAAATTTAAAAAGTCAAATTAATGTATCAATAATTGACCCTTTAGCTTCTTTCATTTTGGCATAAAGCCTTTTAAGAGATTCCGGGGGGAGCTCCTTTATAACATTGTCGGTTTCAGCATCAACGACCTTTACAATAACCTGTCCGGAATTATTATCAATACTGTATTTAAGTTTTCTGTTTAATGTGTCTGTTATTTTTATTATTTCTTTAAGGTATTTTTCCGCGTCTATTCTCTGACGTTGTTCTTCAGTATTCTGAATTTCTGTTTCGAGTTTTTCTATCGCAACTTCTTTCATTTGCTGCTGTTTTTTGATCGTTTCTTCAGATTTTGCCTTTACTTTTGATGTATTAATATTTACAGAAGAAGTGTCAACTGTTGCCTGTTTTGCGGCAGATGTCGATGAAGAAATAGAATTTGTATTTATAGCATTTAAATCAATTTCCATAACACCACTCCCTGGTGAAAAATTAGACAGTATATCCTTTTACTGTCTTTGAAAAAAATGGAAGGGGGCGCGAGCCCCTTCCTGAAAAATATTAGCAATAAGATAACGTCCAGAAATCTCTTGCCCCATAAGCTTCGTTTTAAAGAAGCTGTAGTATTGACTGTGGCTGTGTGTTTGCCTGTGCAAGTATAGCTGTGCTTGATTGTGTAAGAATCTGGTTCTTAACAAAAGTAGACATTTCACTGGCCATATCAACATCGCGGATTGTAGATTCCGCTGCCTGAAGGTTTTCTGCTGCGATAGAGACACCCTTCGAAGCTGTTTCGAATCTGTTCTGGTAAGCACCAAGATCAGCTCTCTGTTTCGAAACCTGTGTGAGTGCGCTGTCCACAAGACCAATTGCCATGTTAGCGTCCTCAGATGTCGCGATATTAATAGTTCCTGAACCTCCCTGAATATTTTCAATTCCTAGAGCTTCGGCTGTCATTGTTCCAACATAGACTCTTTCATTCTGATCCATGTTAGCTCCAACCTGGAACTGCATCATCTGACCGGTTGCTGAATCTGATGCAAAAGCACCTGTTAACATGTTCATGCCGTTAAATTGAGCATGAGAAGCAATCCTATTAATCTCGTCTACAAGCTGTGATACTTCTACCTGAATCTGCATTCTATCTTCTTCAGTGTAGATTCCATTGGCTGATTGAACTGATAAGTCTCTAATTCTGTGCAGAATATCCTGAGTGTTTCCAAGGAAACCCTCTGTTGTCTGAATGAAAGAAACACCGTTCTCAATATTCTTGTTAGCCTGATTCAGTCCTCTGATCTGGCTTCTAAGTTTTTCTGAAACAGCAAGACCGGAAGCATCGTCTCCGGCTTTGTTAATTCTCATTCCAGAACTGAGTTTCTCCATGCTTGCACTCATGTCTGTTGATTTTGAATTTAATAGACGGCTTGCGTAATCAGCACTCAAGTTGTGATTAATTATCATTATATAACCCTCCTTGATAGGTTTAAGAAGGCATCCCTTGCCTTCGTTTTTTGCATAGCAGTACAGAAAACCGGAAGATTCTCGCGCCTCTTCCTGATAAAAACAAAGTTAAACTTTGTTTTTAATGCAGGCCCCTGCACAACAAGGAGAAATTCCGATCTCTATTAACAAAAATCGGAAAATCTCCTCACTCTACTACACACCTAGAGGGTGTCTTTCAAAGAACGAACCTTTTAGAAAAGGTTACTGTATAATTCTAAAAAAATAAATCTTAAAGAATTATAGTCCCTTATCCAAGCAATTGCAATACAGATTGTGTTTTCATATTGGCTTGTGCAAGCATTGCAGTACCAGCCTGAGAAAGAATCTGGTTTTTAGTGTAATCTACCATTGCTTCAGACATATCAGTATCTCTGATTCTTGATTCTGCAGCCTGTAGGTTTTCAGCACCAATATCAATACCGTTTATAGCGCTTTCTAATCTGTTCTGGTAAGCACCAAGATCAGCTCTCTGCTTGCTTACAGTTTTTAGAGCATCATCAAGAACACCAATTGACATATTTGAGCTGTCTGCAGATTCAAGACTCATAATGTCTCCGCTTCCTGTCTGTCTTACACCAAGAGCAGAAGCTGTCATTGTTCCTATATAAACTCTTTCTCTCTGGTCAACATTAGCACCGATGTGTAACCACATTGAAGCTGTTACTGTGTTTTCACCAGTTTCCTGAGCAAATCTACCAGTAAGCATGTTCATACCGTTAAACTGAGCATGAGAAGCAATTCTGTCAATTTCATCAACAAGCTGTGAAACTTCAACCTGAATCTGCATTCTGTCTTCTTCAGTGTAGATACCGTTAGCAGACTGAACAGCAAGTTCTCTCATTCTCTGAAGAATATCCTGTGTATTACCAAGGTAACCTTCTGTTGTTTGAATAAAAGAAATACCATTTGCTGCGTTATCAGAAGCTTGTTTTAAACCTCTAATCTGAGATCTCATTTTTTCAGAAACTGCAAGTCCTGAAGCATCGTCTCCTGCTCTGTTTATTCGCATTCCAGAACTTAGTTTTTCCATTCCTTTACTTGATGTATTGTTTGTTACACTAAGCTGTCTGTTTGCGAACATTGCGCTGAGATTGTGATTTATTACCATATTTTCCTCCATGAAAATAGTGGGCATCCTTGCCCATAAGTTTTTATTTAAAGAACCATTCAACGAAGGTTCTAAAACACAAAAAATTGAAAAAAGGCTAAGCAAGTCTAATTTTAGCCCGATAATTAAAACATAAGGGAAGATCCAGTCTATTCAGTTTTTAAAACTGTCTTTTCACCCTTACTCATTTATCGTCTATACCATTCTTAAGCTTTACAGAAAAATAAAAAAAATAAATATAAATTAATGCATAAAGATGAAAGTATCGAAAGAAGGGTAGAATGTTTATGAAACGACATAATACGCATGTATAAGAAATGTTCTAAAGTTCTATACTGTATATAATTACTTCTGTTTTTAGTTCTATATAAAAAGCCTCTTTAGAAAGAGGCTCTAACGTGAAATAATTTTTTTGAAGAATAGTTTTAGGTATGAAGCCATTCGGCTCAAGATAAACTTTTTAGGCTGTTTTCCATCTGGACGAATTTTAGGATAATCACCATGTCTATTATCAAGTTCTGGCCAGTGTTTTATTACCCATATATAAAGGTCCGCTTCTGTTCGTTCAGGAAATCGATCAAGAAGATTTTCTGAAAGAATAATATCTACAACAGGAAGATATATTGTTATAAACCATGAATTGGCTGCTTCTGTGATTTTTACTTCTTTATGATTTTTTAAAGTAAGATATTCCTGATGTCCAAGAATGTGCCTTAACATTTCTTCATAACGCCCAGGAGCTGTAAATTTTATTTTTTCAAAATCAATCCAGTCTTCCAAACCTGAGCGCTCTCTTATTCGGTTAAGCTCAAAAGCGATTGCCATTTTTTTCAGTTCGGTAATAGTGATATCTGGACTCAGTTTTATTTCTGAAGTAATCTCAGTAATTTCTGCGTCAATTTCAATTTGTTCTCTTTGTTTTGCGACAGAAACTCTGTGGTTTCCATCTCTTACAAAATAAACTTCACCAACTTTGAAAACTTTAATTGGAGGAAGGTAAATATCTTCGAGGGCTGCAATATTTACTGATCTCCATCTATTTCTAAGGTGTTCTCTTTTAGGTAGAAATGCTCTGTCAAAGTCGTTGTAACGCCCCTCACTTCCTACAATCTTATCAATTGGAATTGACTGAACTCCCTTATAAAATTCTGCCTTTGGCTTTATTAAAGGCTTGATATCATAAAATGACAACATCTGTTTTTTTTCAGGATTAAGAATAGAGGTTATACTTCTGCGTACAGCTTTTATTCTGGCATTATTAAAATCATTGTCAGAGGTTTGCATATTATAATTACTCATTAGTTCCTCCATTTAACGGAATGTTTAATATAAAATGATCATAAACATTTATGATAGGAATATCCATAAATGTTGAAGTGCGTTTATTGTTATAGCTGAATAGATGAACATGCCCATGTATCATGCAAGATGGTTTAAATCTTTTAAGAAACCAGCGAAATATTTTAAATCCTTTGTGACAAGGATCTTCCTTGTCGTTTATATATCTTGGTGGCGCGTGAGTCATTAAAATATCAACATAACGTCCGTGAACAATTCTATTCCATATGAGTGTAGGGAGTAGTCTGATTATTCTAAAAAACATTTCTGATTCAGTATATTGGTTTGGGCCATTGTTATAATTAATTGAGCCTCCAAAACCTACTATTATTAGATCTAATTTTTTAGAATAAACAGATCTGCCATCTGTAAGGATCCCTCCCTGAAATAAATTTTGAAGAAGATTTTGTTCGACTTTTGGTCTTTCAAGAGAAAATGGACTATGATTTCCAAGAACATAATAAAAAGGAACGTTTAGAGTTGTTACAATAAATTCATAATAATATCGTTTTAAATCACCGCATGATAATACCGCGTCAACATCACCATAGCGTTTTTTTAATGCGTCACAATAAATTAGTGGATCTACATGATCCGCTATACATAATAATTTTAACTGCTTCATAATATTCTCACAGAAAGAAGAATAGTCAAAATAAAGCAGTTATGGAAGCCCCGATTTGATATTGTGTATATTGGCCAGGGAGGTGGTTAAAGATTGTCTATTTTGGCAAGATATTCCAATGCAATTTTGTCGTCTGCAGTAATTGATAATACTTTTTTAAAATATCTCTCTGAAGTAGTGTAGTCTTCTTTCTTAAAGAAAAGAATACCCAAGTTTGATAGTATTTTTATGTTTTCTGGTTCTTTTTTATTTGCTTTTAGTAAAAAGTCTCTGCTTTCTTCAAGCTTTCCAAGTTCCATAAGACATATTGCCATCTCGTTGTAAAGGTCTGTTTCTTCTGAGCCTAAATCAAGCGCTTTTTCAAATGCTTTTACTGCTTCTGTATATTCTTGTTTTCTACGGTATGCCCAACCTAAAAGAAACCATGCATTCCATACTTCCGGCTCTGTTTTAAGGTATTCAGTTATATTTTTTATTGCTTCATCTTCTTTTTCCATTTTTATATAATCAAACGCACTGAAAAAGAGTTCATCTTTATTTTTTTTAGTCTTTATCTGTTCTATAACAGATTTGACATATTTTACTTTTTTTGAATCAGAACTTCTTTCGATATATATGGATAATAGTTCTTCTGCTTTATCAATATTATTTCTTTTTAAGAGAAAAATACCAAAATTATAGAAAAACTCTTCAGTCACATTCTCTATTTTTAAAATTTCTTTGTATTTTTCAAATGCTTTATCATAATATTCATTGGCTAAATCTGTTTTGTTTATCTCACTATAGGTATCAGCTCTTTGTTCGTATAAAAGGGCAAGGTTTAAGTGTGAAATAGATTTATCCGGTGCAAAGTTTATCAATGCTTTAAAAATTTCCTCAGAAATATCAAAATCTTTTTCATTCACCTTTACGATTGCAGCGTTAGTCATTTCATTTAAAAGATCTGGCCGTAACGCATTTACTAATTTTCTATAATATTCTGCGTCCTTATGTTCAGGATTGTGTGCAAAAATCTTAAGTATTGCGGCTATTATCATTTCCCATGATAGATTGGCAATGTCAGAGACTCCGCGTGCAGGATCTATTTCAACAGGTAAAAGAATTGATGGATCTATTGGAAGAACATCCAGGCCATTCATATTTTCTGGTATAGATAGAAAAACAATATTTTTTAATGGGTCTATATCTTTAGTCATTTAATTTTATCTCATTAATATGTGTTATCAAACAGCATTTGCTTTAGGCTTTCTTCTACTCAGAAAGTCATTGAAAAATATTTTGTATTCAATTGGTATTAGTTTCTCATCATATTGAACTGCTACTGAAGCAATTTCTGGGCGGTTTGCTATTGGCTCTATTCTCACCATTGTCCCTATAAGCTTAAAAGAATCGTCTGTATCTGCCACATCGATTTTCATTATTATAGCTTTGCTTGATGGGTTCTGTTGCATACCCGCAATGATTAACTTGGCTCCACCGAAAGACATATCACGAAGTATTGCTTTACGAGGCACATTATCTATTGCTACTACCACGTTTTTAGATTTTAATCCCATTTTCCTGACTACATCATCTGTAATGAGAACTCTTTCTTCTTTTCGCTTTTGTGAATTAAGATTTGATTGAAGCAATCTTCCCAAGATGGAAATAAGATCATCTGGTGGCCTTTGAGTATAGGTTACGGTTAACAATGATAAGCCTGATTTTTCTTCTCCATAACGTGATATACCGTTAAATTTTGCGGATAAATGCAAAATTAAAGGATCATGCTTATCCTGAATGATAAATGCAAATTGTAAAGTAAGCAGACTGTTAGATTCCTGAAGCTTTTTGTGGAAGTCTTCCTTTACACTTGCAACTATCTTGGCTTGCTTCATAGATGTGGAATATACAAAGCACGGCCAGTAAGCGCCCTTGCATTTTACAAGATTATTTCTTGTCTGCAATCCTGTAGCTCGTATGACCTCTTTGTTAAAAGAAACTTCAACATCACCAAACTGTTTATAATAATTGGTGATTTGTTGACTTGTAATTAGCGCCATAAAAAAACCCCGCGATGCCGCTTGAGGAAAATCTCTTGAACTTCATGGTCCAAGTGGGTTTCCTTTCGTAAACATCCTGTCTTTAATTTAAAAAACAATTCAACTTACAAATATAGAATCCCGATTCTGAGGTTTGACCCAAGAGATTTACGCCTCGCCCGCACACCGCAGGGAAAACTTACTCAAGACTTCTGTCTATTCTCTCAATTATCTGAAGTGTTAATCTCTCGACTTCCTCAGAGGCTAAGCCCCCCTCAACAGTGTGTTTTTGTTGTTCTTTCAAAAACTCATCTATGACAATAATACTAGATAATATAATATTTTTCAAAGGATCTTTAACAAATAAATCAGATTCTACCATTTCTGTTTTTTCTCTAAGAATAGAGACAATCTGATCCATCTTCTCTGTTTCTTCATCTGTTTGTATAGAAAAAGAAGTGCCAAGTAGATTAATTTGGTAAAGATTCTTATTCATGCAGTAATTAGAAAATTTCTAGCTCCGGTGGGGGAGCAGGAGAATTATCTGGTTGTTCTGTATTATCCGGTTCATTGTCAATAACGTTACTTTCAACATGTTGTACCTGTTGATCAACATTATCTGTATTTACTGTTGTTTCTGTATGTGTTTCCACTTCCGTAGAAGTTTCAATCACAGGCTTGGGCTCTAGCTCTGTCATCTCACTTACAGTTGACGGTTCTGCAATAGTTTCTTCTATTACAACCGATTCTTGAACCTCACTAGAAGCTGGTACAGCTTCAGAATCATCAAGATTCTTTGAAGAATCTGTTATTTGATCCTCAAGCATATCAAGTTGGTTTAAA
>JAQQAK010000051.1 GCA_028527945.1 Spirochaetaceae bacterium | reverse complement strand
TTTTTTCTATAAAAAACTCCTGTCCTGATTGTGGAATAAGTATTCCTGAACTACAGCCACGTCTATTTTCATTTAATAATCCTGAAGGAGCATGTCCTGAATGTTCCGGACTTGGAATGACAATGGAATTTGATATAGATTTAATTATTCCAGATCGAAGTTTATCTTTTAATCAGGGGGCTGTAAAAACTCATAATCCTGAAGCAAATTGGCATAGAAGCTGGTTTGAAGCGTTATCAAAACACTATAATTTTAGCTTAGATACTCCTTTTGAAGATCTTCCAGAAGATATTCTTAACACAATAATTTACGGAACTGATGAAGAAATAGCTGTAAAATATGTAAATAAAAAAAATACAGGCAAGTTTGAATATAATACAAATTATAAAGGACTTTTAGCTGAGCTTAAAAGGAGATATTTAGAGTCATCCAGTAATTATATAAAAGAATGGCTGGAAAACTTTATGCGTCAAAACAAATGTAGTGCCTGTGGTGGAAAGCGACTTAGACCTGAAAGTTTAAGTGTAAAGATAGCAGGAAAGAACATACATGATGTAACTCTTTTATCTGTAAAAGATGCTTATGAATTCTTTAATAATTTAGAAATGACAGAGACTGAAAAGAAAATATCTTCTCAAATTATGAAAGAAATTCTTGCGAGATTGAGTTTTATGATGAATGTAGGGCTTGAATATCTTGATCTTGAAAGAAAGGCCGCAACTTTATCAGGTGGAGAAGCTCAGCGTATAAGACTTGCTACACAAATTGGTTCATCACTTGTAGGAGTTCTTTATATTCTTGATGAGCCGTCTATAGGACTACATCAGCGTGATAATCAGCGACTAATTGATACATTACTTCACCTAAGAGATATTGGAAATACTTTAATTGTTGTTGAGCATGATGAGCAGACTATTAGAACAGCAGACTATGTTGTTGATTTAGGTCCTGGCGCAGGTGTTCATGGTGGATATATTACAGCAAAGGGAACTGTTGACGAAATTCTTGAAAACGAAAATAGTCTTACAGGAAAGTATCTTAGCGGTAAATTGACTATAGAAGTACCTGAAAAAAGGCGTGAAGGAAATGGTAAATTTATTGAAATAAAGGGCGCTCGAGAACACAACCTTAAAAATATAAATGTTAAATTTCCTTTGGGAAAATTTATTGTCATAACAGGTGTTTCCGGATCTGGTAAATCTACATTAATGGGAGATATTCTATATCCAGTATTAAATAATAAAATAAACAGAACTGAAAAGAAATTCGGTAATTTTAAAGAAATTACAGGAATAGAAAATATAGATAAAATAATAAACATCGATCAGAGTCCTATTGGTAGAACACCAAGATCGAATCCTGCTACATATATAGGTGTTTTTACTCATATAAGAGAACTTTTTGCTTCTTTGCCGGAGTCTAAAGCTCGTGGTTATAAGGCTGGACGATTTTCTTTTAATGTTAAGGGTGGACGATGTGAACAATGTCAGGGAGATGGTACTAAAAAAATAGAAATGCATTTTCTGTCAGATGTTTATGTAACTTGTGATCTCTGTCATGGAAAACGTTTTAATAGAGAAACCCTTGAGGTTCGTTACAAAGGGAAGAATATCTACGAAGTTCTTGAGATGACAGCTGAAGAAGCTCTTGATTTTTTTACTCATATCCCAAAAATTAAGAAAAAACTACAAACATTATGTGATGTAGGGCTAGAATACATTAAACTTGGGCAATCCGCTTTGACTCTATCAGGCGGTGAAGCACAAAGAGTAAAACTTGCTTTAGAATTGTCTAAAAGAAATACTGGTAAAACATTTTACATTATTGATGAACCTACAACTGGATTGCATTTTGCTGATGTAAAAAAACTACTTGAAGTTCTTCAAATACTTGTAGATAAAGGAAATACTATTGCATTAATAGAGCATAATCTTGATGTAATAAAGCAGGCTGATCATATCATAGATTTAGGCCCTGAAGGTGGAGAGAACGGCGGTACAATAATTGCTACAGGAACTCCGGAAGAAGTAAGCAAAGTTGAAAAATCATATACGGGGTACTATCTTCAAGAGGTTCTTGTATAATTGAAAAAAATCTTCTGTGTATTTCTAATAATTTTTAGTATAACTTTCTCAATATTGGCGCAAACTGAAGATGATGATACTTCTGAAGAGACTTCTGAAGTAGAAACTAATACAGAAACAATAGAAAATGACGTGGACAATGAAACAGAAGAGATTCTTGAAAATACCGATGAAAGTGATCTTATAAAATTAACAATACAACAGAAAACATTGGCAGATGATATTGAAAGTTCTGATTATTTTGAATTGAAATCCTGGTGTGAAAGAATTGGACTTTCAACAGAAGGTAATATATTCAAATTAAAAGAAAGATTGTATAAATTTTATAAAATAAAAGAAAAAAAAGAGGATAAAAAAAAGAATAGTCGCAAAATTGAAATAGAAAAAGCTGATAATATGGAGTATTTCAAAATAGAACAAATTGATGAAAATTATGCTAAAATTTCTGGTGGTGTAAAATTAAAATTAATTGATAATGTCACTAATGAAACCCATATTATAGAAGCTGATACAATTTTATTTAACTTTAAAGAAAATACACTAACAGCCAGTGGAAATATTGAATACAAAATAGATAGCGAAACAAAGGCTGAAAAATTTAAAGGTGATAAAATTACTTTTAATATTGAGAATTATGCAGGACTTTTTAATAAAGGGATTACTGAACAGCAGACAGAAGTGGATGGTGAAGATATAACTTTTTTCTTAAAAGGAGATCAGCTTAACAAAACTGCCGATAACGCTGTAATACTCAATAAAGGTGAAATAACATCATGCGATGAAGAAGATCCGCATTTTATGATAAAGGCTCAAAAAATATGGTTGCTTACAAGCACTGAATGGGCGCTTTTTAATGGTATTTTGTATATCGGAAGAGTTCCAGTATTTTATATGCCTGCTTTTATATATCCTTCAGATAAAATGATAATGAATCCTGCTTACGGTATAAAAAGTGATTATGGATATTTTCTTCAAACAACAACTTACCTTTTAGGAGAAAGTAATGAAGAAGATGAAGATTCTATGTTCACTTTTATGCAGAATGAAAATGCAGACTCGTATAAGAAAATTGATGGTATATTTTTAATTGAAGATGAAGATCCCTCCCCATTTTCTAAGGCTCTTCAAGACTATGGAAGTACAGAAAATTATGCAAAAATAATTTTAGATGCTTATTCAAATTTTGGTTTTTACTCAGCATTGGATATGAGTTTAAATGAAAGTGGAAGTTCAGATCATACTGACAGTAAATTTATGAATGCATTTGCAGCATATTTATCTGTCGTTAATTCTACTGATTTATATTTATCAATTGCAAAGACCAGAAAAATTAATGAGAGTAGTGGTACATATTATTATCTTTTTTTTGATGATGATTCAGGAGCATATGATAGTGTCTGGTATAATAGCTATCTTTATAAATTACCATTACCATTTAGATATGGATTTGATTATAACACAAATATAGATTTTGATTGGCTTGAATTGTCTGTTGATATGGAAGCTTATTCTGATGATGAATATTCTGTTGACTTTGAAGATAGAACTGAAAATCTTGATCTTCTATCAATGCTTGATAGTGATACTACGACAACTGACAGTACTACTGGTGTAGATGATTATGAATGGACTGCTGAGCTAAGTTTTAATCCAGATATGTCTTTTTTTTCACCTTTTATTAAAACATTAAAGGCTGATATAGAAACTGATATATATTGGGATTCTGATGATATTGAAGATACAAGTGGAGACTATGATGAATATGTTGATACTTTTTTTTATCCAGAAAAATATGTTTTGCCAAAAATATCAAAT
>JAQQAK010000050.1 GCA_028527945.1 Spirochaetaceae bacterium | reverse complement strand
CTTAAAGAAAACCAGGACTAATCATGAACTTCTGCCAGGCCGTGTTCCAGTCCATCAAAGAAATAGCCAAGGGATAGCTGGAGAACACCCTGCCCCCCTTCTCATGAGCATCAGCTTCTTAGCAAGGCTCATTGGACCAGGAAGGCATCACACAGAAGATCAAGGTCCGCAAGCTCTGAACAAGGTGTAGGTTTTGTTGTAAAGAAACACTGTACTACAGGAGTTTTTTCTTGCTGTAGCGATTTAAGCGTGCCGCTCAAACCATTGTACTCAGGAGTTCAGGCTATTTATAGTTCTTGTTTTGGACAGCTATGGTATGGTATAAAATAAATAAGATTATGAATGAATTTAATAAAATACAACAATTTGTATCTCAAGTTGAAACCTATGAGTATGACTTTAATATTAAACGACATAAACTGGAAGGAACGCGTAACGAGTTTATCTTGGAAGTTTATAAGTTTTTCAATGAATACGTTTTAGGAAGTGTGAAAAAATCATTTTCTGCCATGACTGCTTGGTCTTATGGTGAATCAGAAGAAGAGAGGATGAAAAGCATAGCAAGTATGTGCAAACGTAAGCTTTTTGCAATAGAAGAATATACCGATACGCAATACGATTCAGTAATTACAAATGAAAATATTAGCGGGAACCTTTTTGTATGCTATATGGGTGATTATAAAATCGGAATGAGGCAGAATAATTATTCCGAACGTTGGATGGTAAATAGAATAGATGGCTCTTATAAAATTGTAGCTGTTGAGGTCGTTGATTCCTCTTCGCCAGAAGGCTGGATTGAGTTTAGGCAATGGAAAAGTATAGAAAATTGGGGGACTAGGGTAAATACTCTAAAATTAACTCCTCCTGAGAGAGAAAGTGATTTGGAGCATTATAATTCTTTGTAGGTGCTTAGCCTGAAAACTTTATCAATATGTTATCTTCTTCTTTTCTTCAAAATTTAAGTGCCAACATTGACTACATACCATCATGAAATATTATTAAACCAAAAACTTATTTCTATCCACCAACCAACCTTCTTTATTGAATAATAATTCTCATTTCCTTACCAAGTGCTGAAACAAATTTCTATAGAGTTGATAACCTGATATCTTCAGCATGATTTTCAATTCTTGAAATAGAAGTTTTCTTTGTGTTTAATAATTCTGCTAGTTGTTCTTGTGTATATCCCTTCTCAAGACGTGCTTCTTTTAAAACTGTTCCAATTTTAAAGTTTTTATATCCCTCATCAAAATTGGCTGCGAATTCCGGATCCTTTTCTTTCCTATTCTTTATATATTTCTGCAGATCACTCATTTCATTCTCCTTAACCATTCAGTTTTTCTTTTCTCAGCAAGAATAATTTCACTTTTTGGTGTCTTTTTTGTTTTCTTCTGAAAACCATTTGTCAAAAATAATGATCCTGTCATCCGATTTGAAACCTAAAAATCTGAATATATCATTACCATATTGAACTCTAACTTCCCAAATATCATCAGTATTAACAAGCTTCTTAAAGTAGGTCTTAGGAACAATATCATGCTCTTCAATCAAATTAAGAACCTAAGTAACTTTTAAGGCTTGCTTTGTATTTAGAGTATCAAGAAATTCGTCAATTGGAGATTCACCATTTTCCTTCTTATAAAAAAGTATTTTGTTCACAAGTAAATGTTAACATGATTCAAGATTTTCAAAATTGATAATTTCTTCCTTCTGCCGTCGACCGGAGATCCGGGCATTCTTCACTTATAGAATCTGAAACATTGCAGATAATGTTCCAGAAATATGCAAAGTGCGGCAACGCCACATTTGCCGAAGGCCAAGACCGAAGGTCGCAGCGCATATTTCTTGTTATCGGCAGTATTTTTGTTTACTTGTGGTCAATTAGATCGTATAAATATCTACAATATTCTTTTGGTCGTAACAAACTAATTTCACCATGACCACAATCAGCAATTATTTCTAATTGACTATTTTTAATCAATTTATGTATTTCAATTGCTGATTGCTTCATAATTTTTATTTCTTTTTCTCCAACAAGAATCAAAACCTGTGCCTTAGTATTGCTTATCTCTGAATTAAGTTTGAAGGATCCATTACTGAGAATTATATTGGATAAAGATTGCTTAGACATTTTGCAGCTATCTGCATAATATATATCCATCTTATCAGTTGGAACAAATAATGTTTTCGCCTGTAATCTGGAATACCATTTTTGTTTGATTAATGGATATGAAAATCGAGCCATTGGCAATAATAATGATTTTAAGAATTTTATTGGCTTAACCAACGCGCTTTCTATAACCGAATATTTGCAAATATCATTACGTTTTGAAAGGATGTTAAGAGCGATTTGCGCCCCGATTGATAGACCGCAGAGCAAAAATATTTGACCATTAAAATTCTCATCAATATATGTTATAAGCTTATTTGTGGTGTCATCAATACTAATAAAAGTATTTTCTCCATCTTCTGCATGCCCATCAATTATTGGTGTAATTACATTATATTTTTTTTGTAAAATATCAATTATTGGTCCCCAGGACCACCAAGATAGACCTCCACCATGTAGCAGAATAATTTTTTTATTATTTTTATTTCCAAAATCCTTAATTATCACTTTTACTCCAAAAATATTTCCTATAACGATACTATGATAAAGGCAGATATGCTTGATGGTATAATCAAGAAGTTCTTTCAAGAGAACGATTGATGGCTTGCCGCGTAACTGGGGCCAGAAGGACCCCGTTATAACGATTAGCAGCCACCAACCGTATCTGCATATTGGGGAAGCTACAATTCTTACCCCGCATAGACGTATGATTATTATACTGTCTCTCTTTTAAGAACACAAACAACAGGAGGCGCATTTATGCAATTTATCGGAATTGATTTACACACCAATTGCTTTACTGCTTGTTTTCTTACTGATTCAGAATCT
>JAQQAK010000049.1 GCA_028527945.1 Spirochaetaceae bacterium | reverse complement strand
TTATCGAAGCGACGAAGGGCAGTTCTGCAAATTGCTCACTGCATTCCTTCCAAGCATAACCAATAGTCATTTTATTAAAACTATCCATGGCCATAATATAATGCTATTACTATATACAATCAACTATTGCGAACGAAAACTTCGCACCTTTCAGAAAACATTAATTACGGGCCAAGCATCACCCGGCCAGAAGAATCTTTATATTCTGAAAGTTTAGTTTCAAATATCTTTCCTATTATATCAGTGCTTAAAACCTTAGAAGGATTACCTTTTCTGATAGTCTTTCCATTATCAAGAAGAAGGCAATTATCTGCATAATGAATGGCCTGATTTAAATCATGAAGAACCGCTATTACTGTTTTACCATTTGAAGTCTCTTCTTTTAAAATACCAAGAAGCATTAACTGATGTTTTAAATCAAGATGATTACCTGGTTCATCAAGAAGTAGAATCCTTGTATCCTGAACAAGAGCACGTGCTATTAAAACTCGCTGATACTCTCCCCCGCTAAGTTCCTGGATTGAACGGTTTATATATTTACCAAGATTTAGACGGTTAAGCACTTTTTCAATAACCTCACGGTCTTTCCTGCTTTCTCCTGAAAAGAACCCTCTATATGGAAAACGCCCCATAGATACAATTTCCTTCACAGTATATTCAAATGGTGTTTTATGTATCTGTGGAACAAGACCTATAAGTCTAGCTCGTTTTTTATTTTCTATAGTTTTTACAGACTGTCCGTTTATTAAAATTTCTCCGTAAGATGAAAGCTTCGTTCCATTTATAAGAGAGAAAAGAGTTGACTTGCCCGAACCATTCGGGCCAAGAAATACAGAAAAACTTCCATCTGGTATATCAAAACTCACAGGCTCCAGAACAAAGCCATTTTGATACGAATATCCGGCCTCTTTTATCTGAATCATTTTACACAGACCTCCTGCCGCGGGTTCTTATCATCACAAGCAAAAATGGGCCGCCTATAAAAGCCGTAACAACACCAATTGGGATTTCCATAGGGGCAAGCACACTTCTGGCAATAATATCAGCGACAACCATCAAACAAGCTCCTGTGGCCGCTGATGAAGGCAAAACTTTACGGTTATCTGCTCCTGTGAAAAAACGCATTATATGGGGAGTAATCAAACCGACAAAACCAATTATTCCAGAGACAGAAACTGCCGCGGCTGTAATGAGACATCCCAATATCATAAAAAAGATTCCACATGACCTGGGATTTATGCCTAGAGAATGAGCTTCTTCTATTCCAAGTGACATTATATTAAGCTTTTCTGAATTTATAAAAATAATAAGAATACAAAATAATATTATACTTCCAGATATAACAACCTTTGTCCAAGTCGCTGAACCAAGACTACCCATTGTCCAAAAAACAATCTGTTCTGTTTTATCTCGGTTAAGCATCATTAAAAATGAAACCACTGCCTGAAAAATATAACCAACTGCTATACCACACAAAAGCAAAGCATTAAATCCGCTTCGACCACCTTTAGTGATAAGAAGGATAAAAACAATGCTCATAATAGAACCTGCAAAAGCAAAGATTGTAATACTCCACAAAGAGCTTAGTATCATTCCAGCGCCAAAAACAATAGCAATTGTAGCACCAAGAGAGGCTCCGGAAGAAATGCCAAGGAGATAAGGTTCTGCTAATGGATTCTGAAAAACTGCTTGAAAAACTGCTCCAGAGATGGCAAGGCCGGTTCCTGTTATTACAGCAAGAAGGATTCGGGGAAGCCGTATTGTAAAAATTATTGTAATAATTGATTTTTTCAAGCCAAAATCTTTTAGTCCAAAATACTGCAAAATAGCTTTTAAAGCTGTTGATATGCTTATATCCGCAGCACCGAAGCTAATAGAAAAAAGAATCAGAACTAAAAGCAATGGCAATAAAATAAAAACAACTTTATTACTGCCGGAAGATGTCATTTAAAAGCTCTGCCCCTTCAATAATTCTTGGTCCAGGTCTGTTTATCAAATCTTCATTTATTGCGTAAAGTTTTCCGTTTTTAACAGCAGAAAGATCTGAATATACAGGAGCCGTCGAAAAAGAAGCCTTCATTGAAGAAGAAATCAGGATAATATCCGGATCATTCTCTACAATCTTTTCAATTGAATATGACCATCCATCAAGGTCTTCGGCAATATTTGAGCCACCAGCGGCTTTAATCATTTGGCCGATAAAAGTTTTTCCACCCGCAGTCCAGTCTCCGCCATCACCAAATCCAACAACATAATAAACAGTCGGCCTGTTCTGTATATCTGCCGCCTTATTCTTTACGATAGCAAAACGTTTTTTAATATCAGCATTTATTTTCTCAGCAATGCTTTCAGCACCAACATCTTTTGCCACAGATGTAATTAAATTATAAACACCTTCAAAAGAACCTTCATTGTAATAATAATTAACCCTAATTCCAGCTTTCTCTATAAGTTCGGCAGCCTTTTCAGGAGCATGAGTTGAAGCTATTACGAGATCTGGTTCAAGCTCAATAATTTTTTCTATATTAGGCTCCATTATTGAGCCAATAGAAGGAATATCAGCCGTTTCTGCTGGGTAATTACAGTAATCTGTGCGCCCTACAAGGGTATCTCCTTTACCAAGCGCAAAAATTATTTCTGTTATATTTGGAGCAAGAGAGACAACTCTAATATTGTCTGTAGACTGTGTCTCGCATTCGTTCTGGCCCCCAACAGAAAAAATGTTATAAGGCAGAAAAAATAATATTAATATGATTAAGACTGATTTAAAAGATTTCACTAAAAAGACTCCACTCTATTTCGTCCATGCATCTTTGCACTGTATAACGCATCATCAGCCTTCTCAAAAAGTTTGTACCAATCCTTCTCTTTCGAAGGAGACGCGATAGCAGTTCCAAGACTTATTGTAACATAATCAGAACACTTTGATTCTTTATGCTCAATTTCAAGGGCTCGTACCGCAGCACACAAACGCTCAGCAAAAAGCTCAATATTGCAATTATTACATTGTGGAACAACGACAACAAACTCCTCGCCACCATATCTGGCAAGAAAATCACCTTTTCTGTTCATTGTAGCCCTTAATGCCGCTGCCACTCTTATAAGACATTCATCACCAGCAAGATGCCCGTAAGCGTCATTGTAAAGCTTAAAATAATCTACATCAATTACAATTAGACCAATATTAACTCCAGTAACAGAATTTTTCTCCCATAACATTTTTATATGCTCATCAAAATAGCGTCTATTTGAAACATTAGTAAGTTGATCAACATAAGACAAATCCTGAAGCTTTTCAGCCTTCTTCTCTACCTCTATAAAAACACTATTCAAATGCTTAACCTTAAGATAAGACTTGGAAGTAACAAAGCCCTGAATAAATGTTTGGTAAAACGCAAAAAGACAGAATAAGACAGAAGAAACCCATGCCGGTAAAAATAGATAATTTTCAAGCATATTTGAAACTACCGCAAAAACAAGAAGTACACATCCTACAAAATAAGCCCAAATTAATAGGTTTTTATCTCTTATAAGAAAATAGATAAATCTTACAGGAACCTCAAGAAAGAAAATTATAGCAAAGATCTCAATAGGTAAAAGTACTTCAACAAAAACCTCTGTAGGTGTTGTCAATATAACAAGCCATACAATTATAAAGGCAGTAAATACAATTCGATAAGTTATGCTCTTAAAGTATTCTGGAAAAAAACTATAAACGTAACAATATAGCAACGGCAGGGTAAGAACCATAGCTGAAAAAATAGATTTCATTCCCCAAAAATAAGTAAACCAATCAAAACAAGTTTTAAAAATAATCTCATTTTTATTGCCTACCAAAAGTACTCCAAGAAAGAAGATCAACCCTAAAAAGAGATAAGGAAAGCCTTCTCTGTCTTCATCCTTCAACAGGCAGAAAAACATTATAATATTATAAAAACCAATAAGTAGCATAGCGCCAATTATTATTGAATCTAAAATAATATTTCGCTCTTTAAATGTGTCTAAAATCTTTCTGTCACCGAAATAAATATTATGCGAAAAACCACCTATATGATGTTTCCAAACTGAAACCTGAATATGCAGTTCAATTTCATTACTGTCTGATGGAAGAGAAATAACTTCAGATTCATAATTCCATAAAGAAGTCTCAGGCGTTACACCAGGAACCCCTATAGAATAAATCTCTTTGCCATTTGCAAAGGTTCTGCAATTTTCTAATATATTATTAAGCGATAATGCCAAATTCTTCGGATGATTTTCAGGAAGAATAATTTTAAGATAATAAGTTCCATAACCTTTTTTATGAGGATCCCAAAAACCTGGAACATTCATAAAATCTTCTGCTGTAGAGTCATTATAGTTTGAAAGCTCATCTTCTGTAGGCATTTTCTCCCAAAAAAAGGCAAATTCACCTTTCAAATCTATAATTGAATCAAATGTTTCAACTTTGGAGAGATCAAGAATTCCTTTTCTGGCAGAATAATCATGAGTAATTCTACTGCACGAAACAAGAGAAAACAATAAAACTAAAATAGACAGTTTTAATACAATCTTTTTCATTTTATCTTTTCATTTAACAGCTAAAGCCAACATCCTTTCTGCTTTATGATCATAAAGCCTGCCGTCTAACGCTCCATAAAAACGTACTTCCGAAAATCCGGCCTCTGTTAAAAGCCCGGCCATTTCTACTGCAGAGTAAAGTCTATGCCTGAAAACTGTTTCGTTAAGCTGTGCGGGTACAGTACTGTCCTCAGATACAAAAAGCCACCTGTTCTCAATATGTGTCCAACCATCAGTAACCCTGTACTCCAACATTATATTATATCCGTCACGATTAAACCACTCTGTTTCTTTAAA
>JAQQAK010000048.1 GCA_028527945.1 Spirochaetaceae bacterium | reverse complement strand
GTTTATATTAAAATCTCCCAGAAAAAGGGGTTTTATTTCAACGAGGCTTGAAACGAATAATCCTATAATGTCTTCATGGGCTTTTTTTTCAAAAATTATATTTTTCAATGATTCTGGCAATTCTTTATTTAGTTCAGATATATTAAAGATAAGGCAAAGTTTCAAAATTGATGGATTTGTACATTTGTATTTATCCATAAGAAATTTATCAACATTACATAAAATTAAATTTTTACTATTATAATTTGTATAGCTGTCAAAGTAGGGGATTGAAGATGTTATTTTATTAATCTGGGTTAGCGAAGAACTGCCTGTAAACTGTTTTCTATTTATCAGAAAGTCTATTTCTGAATATTGTAGAATCAGGAAGTCAGCAGTATTATTATCCTGATTAATAGGCACTTATATCTCCTTCCATTTTTTTGATTAAAGTATTCAGATCAAAAACAAAAATTTCCTCTTTACCTGATGGATTGATACTCCCTATAAAATAATCTTCTTCCGCGACAGTTGATGTCATACGGTATAATTCATTTTCTGGAAGATTAACAATTTCTACAACATCAGAAATTAAAAGGGCCAATTGATCGTCCTCTTTACTCAATATTAAAAAGGTTGTTGAGTTAAGGTTCTCTCTTTCAAGTAAAACTGTTATATCAATAACAGTATAAGGTTCTCCATGCCTGTTAATAAAACCGCTTATGTACGGAGGTGTAAACGGTACGTAGAATATTGGTGTATTACCAATTATTTCTTTTACCTCATCAGCAAAAAGGGCATATTTTTTATCTTTTATACCAATAATCATGAACTTATTATATTTGACAGAAACAAGTTTTTCTTTTTCGCTGTTACCGCTTTTTATATGATTTATATTCTTGATAATTGAAGCTGTTTCTTCAGTACCTTTGATAGTATCATTATCCATTCATGTCCTCCATTTTATTTTTAATAAGACAATCTTTTATTTGTGTTGTCGAAACTTTAATTTTATCGAACGACTGGCTGACATTGAGAGATTCATTTGATAAATGTTTTATTGTCGTAGATATATCTTTCATTCCGCAAATTATACTCTCAAAATCTTTTGTTTGTGTTTTGATTGTACTGCTTACTCCTTCAGTTGAAGCAGTTGCTATTTCTGTCGAATTAAGAACATCTTCAAAGACCTTCTCCAGCTCTTCTGAAATATTATTACCTTCTTTTATTCTTTCTGTACCAGTTTCTGATGAGATAATGAGGCTGTCTGAAGAATGTTGAATTTCTGTAATTCTTTCTTTTATTTCACTTGTAGAATTAACAGTGTTATCAGCGAGACGTCTGATTTCTGAGGCAACAATGCGGAAGTTCCGTCCGGCCGCGCCTGCTGCTGTTGCTTCAAGTTCAGCATTAAATGCTATTATTTTTGTTTGATCTGCTATTTCATTGATAATATTAACGATGTCCCAGATGTTTTCAATTTTTTCACTTAGAAATTGAACACCTTTCAGTGTTTCAGTGTTAGATATTTCTATTTCATGCATTTTAGAAATATTCTTTTTTATAAGTTCAAAACCCGTATTGAAAGACTCTGTCAAAGTTAATGTTATACGGTAAATTTCTTCAATTGATATAGACACATTATGAATTTCTGTATTCACTTTTTTTATAGTTGAATTTATTGTGCTTACAGACGATGTTTGGTTTTCTGATATTTCTGATAGCACAGAAGATGAGTTTTTACATATGTGTAAGTCGTCTTCTATGCTTTTAACAAGTGTATTTACTTGTTTGCTTAAATCAAAAATATTTTTAAACATTTCTTCATAAAAAAATGTAGCGTTTTTTATTGGATCCTTACTTGTTATATTTTTATCACCTAGTTTTATATTACTGATAGAAGTTTTCATAAATTTATTCATTTGTGAAAAAGATTTTGCAATAATGAATCTGTTTAGAAAAACACAAAACAAAAAAACTACAATTGCAATGATTCCTGCTATTGGATGTCGAAGTATGAAATCGGGTTCAGCAGACAGAACTATAACAATTGGAGCAATAAAAAAACAAGAAGATAAAGTTATTCTGCCTGATGAATTCATTGTAATAAAACCTCACATTATCAAGTTTGATTGTAAAAAAATTATTTTACAATTATCCGAGGCTCTTTCAAAAACTATGAGACTAAACCCTCTTGAGTTTTTGAAAGTCACTCATCTATTTAATAAAAGTCCTGACTAAAAAGTCCTCTGCGAGCCTTTTTCTCACCGTCACTAAATCCTATTTTACCTATCAGCATTGCTATCATTTTTTCAAGTTCAACACTGGTATTAGTAATTTCCATTCCGTAATAAATTAGTCCGGTTTTTTTTTCGGTTCTTTGCCATTTTATTTCCGCTTCCATAGGGGGGAATGGCTCGCTTAGAAAGTTTTCCAAAGGGTAAACTACACCTATGCTTCCTGAAAAGCCAGATTCTATTGCTTCTTCTGATAAAACAAGAAGGCCGTTAAGACTTATATCGGCAATTTTTCCAAGTTTATTGCCTGTTTTTATATCTACTATATCAAGATAATAGATCAGATTCCTACGTGTCAGTCCTCTCACATTTCCACCTAATAATAATTTCTTTACAATATTTTACAGTAAATTGTGATTCATGCATATCAGAATATCTTTTTTGTCAAATTAAAAAACTGTTATATCAAGGTTTTGTCATTTGACAAGAAATGGTTTGATATTTAGAGTAATAATATGAGAATTGTATTATATATGTCTGTAATTCTTTTATTTTTTACTTCTTTTCATGTTGCAGCCTATGACTCTGCATCTGAATCTACAGAAGATAAATATGTTACAGCAGCCTATGGGCTTGGATTTGATTTTACAAGTTTTAATACTGATCTAACTTCAACCTATCAGAATATTCTTCAATCTGAAGGTTATAGTGATCCGGAGGTTTTTTATAATATTTCTTCGGTAGCATTAAACGCCTTAAGAATTATTGGCAAACTGCCTGAAGAGAAAAAGATTTCTGCGATCTTGTATTTTGAATTAGGCATTCTGATTCAGGCTGGTGAAATAAATACGATTTACAAGGATGATTCAGAAATAAAAGCTGAAGAATCTTTATCTTATTATGATGGCGGCACTGGTGTTGATTTCATCATGGGCCCAGGAATTAATTATCATCCATTTAAAAACTTTTATCTGATTGCTGCTGGAGGCACGCATCTTAAGGGTTTTCTTGGAGTAAGTAGTGATTCTGATTATTCATTTTTTACTATGGCTTCTTTGGGTATCGGCACTGTCATAATGGCCGAATACAGATTCTCAAATAACGTAGGTGTAATGTTAGGTTTTAATTCTTCATATAACCTGTTAAATATTCAATATGGTCTTGATGACGATTATTATGATAACTTTGGTGGAAGCAGCTTTTCTGTAACCCCGTCTATTTTTGTTACAATAACGAATAAAATGAAAACAAAATTGAAAAAAGAAAAAGCTACCTTAATGTAAAAGAATAAAATTACACAACTTGTAATACTGTAATAATTACTTAATCTTGTTAAATCTTCTTTAAAGAGGCTTACTGAACAGTAAGATACCATGTCGCTGTATTTTTATCCATATTTTTGTTTTCAGACTTATCTATAGCTCTAATACAGAAATGGTAGCATTGTCCTGATGTAAACCCTGTGACAGTGTCATAAAATGGCCTAAGTAAATAACCTTCGTCGTCGGTTGATGTTAAATCTGTCGAGTTCTTATAGTCATCTGGAATATTAGGGGTTAGTTTTACTCTGTCAACACCATCGAGAGAAGGGTTACTGTCAAAGTTAAATTCTATTGTATCATTAGGATTTGTGCCATCTGTGTCTTTTATATAATAAAGGTAATAATCTGCTCCATACATATCTTCTGCAATATCCCAGTATACTGTTACAGAGCCTGACGAATTTGACTCCGGAGGTCTTGCAAGACCAATGTTTGCTGTGGGTTCTGTTAAAGAATATGAATGATATGCTGATGTCCACGCAGGAGCTTCTGTGTCTGTTAAATCCTTATGGTCAGAAACATAAGTGTTAAGATTGTCAACGTTTATATTTGTTAGATAATGCCTAAAACCTATGCCATGTGTTACCTCTATATCTTCTATCAGCTCATCATTAGAGGCTCCTGAATTGAGGTAGGGTTCAAGATCTGTAGGCCCTTCGCAATATCCCAGTGATAAAATTTGAAAGCCGTCATCCCTTGATGCTTCAGCAAGAATAGGCGGGGCAAAATTATAAAGATTGTCAGGATAATATGTCTCATTATAGTATTCATCTGAGCTGGAATTGAGTCTAAAACTTTCAAAGAATAGAAAATCTATATAGGGTCTGGATGAATATTTTAAGTATTTTTGTGTATATCCTGGCTTTAACATAAAAAGGGCTCTATTTTGAACAATAGCTTTGTCTGGGTATTTAGATTTTAGCCTTTCTACAAAGTCCGCGAAACCAGGAGCTGTCCATTCAAACTCTGCCTGGACTGTACTGTCTGAATCGGTCCAGCTGTTAGGGCCAAAGGTGTCAAGCGCGTCCATAAATACGCCATCAAGTCCAAGGCCTTTACCTACGCTTGTTGTTAATATTTCCTGAAGCCCGTAATATCCATCATCCTCATAGGTCATGTTGTCAATTTCCTGAAACCATAGTGGATCTCCTACATTTACAAAAGCACAGCCCCAACTGGAATTAAAATCCGGTTCTCCATAGCCGTCTCCAGTATTTCCATTTACAACATCATTATCATCAAGATAG
>JAQQAK010000047.1 GCA_028527945.1 Spirochaetaceae bacterium | reverse complement strand
TTATCTTGCCTTTTTGATGAAATATAGGTTCATTTTTTATGGCTGTAATAAAGTCTTTATAAATCATTTCTATAGGGGAAATAAGATTTATTGAAGGTATAATCCCATAAAAATTTGCAGATTCAATTTGCTCTTTGATATTACTGAAAAAATCAGATCTTGTATTGCGTCCTTCTTTGATAGAAATAGAATAATTGATTCTGAGCTTGATATGATAACGGCTCATTTCCCTTAAAATTTGTTGATTTAAGCCTGCTCCAGTCGAAATAATACTTCTTGTTATCCCCGCATGGTAACAAGCTTTTATAGCATGAAGTATCCTCTCCTCCTGATCATGACTATTTCCAATTTTTAATACGACTTCTTCTACTCCCAGTTTGCTAGAATATATAATATATTTTTCAATCATTTCCAAACTCATATCCTGCCTGCTCATTCCAAGCGGCATAGCACAGGTTTCACAAGGATTGCTCAAAAGAAAATCTTCTGTTCGGCAATGATGACACCCCAAAGAGCAGCCTCCAGATAAATAGAGGCTGACAGATTTTATATTAGAATCTCTCCAAAGGCTTTTTGCTGCCAAAGGATCAGGCTCTCTGAGTTTCTCTATATAAACTTTAGATGAATAGTAATCGCCAAATCCCTTGTTTAATAAATAGTTTGTCAATTCCAGTATATTTTCAATAGAAAATTCTGTATTCTTGGCGACTTCATTAATTGCTAAATCTTTTTCAAGCATTTCTAACACTTCATAGACAGATTTTTTTATAAGAAACATTTTCTTGATTAGGAAATTATAAAGAACTCCTTCCTGATTCTTGTTATCAAAAAGAAGCTCCGATTCATTATTTAATCTGAAATATCGATTCATAGCTCTCTCTTTTCACTTAGATATTAGTTTCCGTAAGCCTTTTCCAGGCCACGGGTGTTTTTTCTTCAATCATTTCAAAAAAATCTGGATTCTCTTCAAGCAGGGAATAAAGGGTTGAAAAAGAACTCTTCATCTTCTCAGCCGCTTCCTGACAGAAGTCTTTACCAGGAAATTCGAAACCATCTCCTTTCCAAAACGTAGCAAAGCATGTTTCGCATAATCGTTTTATATTGCAATTTTGACACTGGGATGTTATTTTTGCATTGTACTGATCAATAATCTTAAGTATGAGATGATAATCTAACCCTTGAGCAACCGTACCAATCTTCATTCCTGGAGCTTTTTCGCAAACCTCCAAGTCTCCTTTTGGGGTTACGGCAATTTTATCGCCAGGAAGACATGTTCTGGTAAAGGGGATTCCTGGACGTCCTATGGATTGAATAATTCGCCTATTAGATAGAAGATATAAAGGAATTCCTATCATATAACGCATTAGGGCATCATAATCGCTTAACTGTTTATCTGAGGTTATCAGTTCGTCGTTAAAACGATAAAAGGTTTCAGAAAACCTTTTATGCAGAGATTTATCGATGTTTTGGTAATAATCAGTGAAATTGAATTGGACATGAGAAAAAAGGAAAAGGGATTTATTAAAACGCGTTTCGTTGCCAAAAAAAGCGCGCAAACTTTCTAAATCCATAGCGGTATCATAAGTGACAAGAAAAGTTAGATATTGATAGTGGGGATACTTTTTCCAGAGGAGAGAGAGCTTTTTATATACAGAGTCAAAACTTCCCTTTCCTCCCTCAAACACCCTGTTTCGATCATGCTCCTCCTTCGGGCCGTCCAGACTTATACCAATAGAAACATTATTGCTAACAAGAAAATCAATTCTTTCTTCATTTAGAAGAACCCCATTAGTTGTCAGACTGAAAATGATATTTTCCATATTCAGTGAATTTACGTACTCAATTACATATTTTATAACACTGTAGTTTAAAAGAGGCTCTCCTCCGTAAAAGGTAATGATAATAGGCCTCTCTTTTTTATATTCCCGGATCTTTCTTATTTTGGAGAGATACAGATCTACAGCCTTTTTAGCGGTAGCTTTGCTCATTCTACTATTTCCGGCTCTCGCCTCGGTATAGGGATAATTTTCTGAAAAAATACAATACTTGCAGCGTAAATTACATGCATTAGTGACTATCAGATAAAGATGGCGATACCCAAATTTTTCAATCTCCCTGGTTAATGAATCTATAGTAAACTTTTTAGTAAAATCAGCTACTTCTTCTTTCGCTGTGTAAGCATGAAATCTTTCTTCTCTCTGGGCGATTCGAGGCTGTAGCATGGACTTTTTATTATCAATCATCCTGAAAGAAGCGGATTGGGGAATCTCAGCTTCTGAGTTTGAAATAGGAAAAACCAAACCAGATTGATCGCTATAAAAATACTCCATTCCCGATTTTGTTGAAAATGAAAATCCCGGAGTGCTGCGCATTTAATGTCTTCCTTATTATTAAACTTCTCTTAAAACAAGAGTTTTTTTATCTATAAATATTTACTGGCCAAAGCGGCGCCGCCGGAACTTCCAATGGCTTCAGCGATTCCGTCACCCAAGGCACAAATAGCCGCACATCCGCCAGCGCAAACAATATTGCACATCATACCTTTTACTTCGGGATCATCTGTTTTATGCTGAGATTTGGCATACTCAGCCATTGCTTTGATTAAAGGTTCTGCATCATTTCTTATCTTTTTCAAATCTGCCATATAATTCCTCCTATAAATTAAACAGTCACTCCAGGAAAGTTCCTAAAAAATTATTAATTAACTTTTATCAGTTAAAGCAACGGTTTGACACATTAAAGACAAAACCGCTATCGAATTGAACAGGCCTATTCCTTTGATATATGCTCCGCTCCCAAGTCTGTTTAGATCCGGCCTTATTTTTATTTACTAAAAAATGATACTGCCACCATGTAAACATCGAATTAATAGAATGTTAACAGCGCGTAAACAAAATAAATTTTCACAATCAAGAGCAAAAACGATACTTCATTGAATATACGGTATACATTTGGGCATTCAATATAGTATTTAAATTCTCGTATGCAAAGTTGAGTCCGTATCAGTAGGTATGGCTATGTAGCTTTCAGAAATTTATCAGGAAGTTTATAGATGGTTTTTATTTTATCTTGACTTTTGTTTAGCCTGTTTATATGTTAAGTAAAGTAATTAGTTAAGTATACTTAAGGAATGGTGATTATGAGAGACAGGGATACGGAAGAACGGTGCAAAACCGCGTTGAATGATTTTATCATGGCGGCCACACATACTTCATTCAGAAAACATTTTTTATTTTTTAAGGAGAAGGAATTATCACATTCTCAAATTTTTGCCCTGCATATGCTGAGACGTAGAGGAAGCTGCACCGTCAGCGCTGTAGGGGACATGCTTTCAATTAGTAAGCCTGCCGCGAGTCAGCTTTTAGATCAGCTGGTAAAGCAGGGGCTTGTAGAGCGCTACGAAAGTCCTGAGGACCGGCGAATAAGGCTTCATCGTCTTTCTGATTTAGGGGCTTCTATGCTGCTGGAAAGCGCTAAAATTAAATACGACTGGAGTCAGAAGCTTGTAGATGAGCTTGATGACGATGAACTGGATGCCGCGGTAACTGTATTGGAACTTTTGAGGACAAAGATACCTCAGGATGATTTTAAATGTAAAAACTGCGAAAATGGAGATAATAAATGATAAAACTTGCAAGGTATTTAAAACCTTACATCCCAATCATAATAATATGCGCGGGGCTTTTGTTTATTCAGGCAAATATGGATCTGGCTTTGCCGGATTATATGTCAAAAATTGTAAATAACGGTGTACAACAGAGTGGAGTTGAATCTGTAATCCCGAATGTTCTTAGGGATAGTACAATGAAAAAGCTTGAACTTTTTATGGGTGAGGATACAGCAAATATGTTTTCAGCATCCTACCACAAGGTTGATAGTAGTTCAGCTGATTTTTCAACTCTAAAAGAAGAGTATCCTTCTATAGAAAAGGAAGCCCTCTGGTTTATTAATGAAGATGCTGATTTAACTGATATAGAGCTGCAGGTTGCCAAAGCGTTTACTGCTGTTTCTTCTATAGAAAAGATGGCGGAGAATCCTGAGGCAATGAAGGCTATGGGCGGCAGTATGAATATGTCACAAATGCCTGAAAACATGGATTTTTTCACCATGATTGAAATGATGCCTGTTTCTCAGCGTGGGCAGATTAAATCCGGGGTAATGGAAAAGATTTCAACCATGGATAATATGCTCCTGGAGCAGGCTGCTGTTCAGCTTGTTAAGGCAGAATATGAGGCCATCGGGCTTGATATGGGAGAGCTTCAGCTTGGATATATAAAAAAGACCGGTATTGTTATGGTTCTTGTTACATTAGCCTCCATTATGGCCAATGTGTTAGCCGGACTTTTTGCCGCAAGGACTGCCGCTGGGGTATCACGAAAACTCAGACGGGATATTTTTACCAAGGTAGAAAGTTTTAACGGCGAGGAATTTGATCGTTTTTCAACTGCCTCATTAATTACCAGAACCACAAATGATATCACACAGATTCAGCTTGTAATCTACATGAGTATCAGAATGGTTTTGTATGCTCCAATTATGGGAGTTGGCGGTGTTATAAGGGCATTGGGGAAGGCTCCATCAATGGCCTGGCTTATAGGACTTGCCGTTGTAGTACTGCTTTTGTTAATTATAGCAATATTTTCTACTGCGGTACCAAAGTTTAAGATGATTCAAAAACTGGTTGACCGCCTTAACCTTGTAACGCGTGAGCAGCTTTCAGGTTTGATGGTTGTGCGAGCCTTTAACCGGCAGGACTTTGAAGAAAAGCGTTTTGACAAGGCCAATATGGATCTTACAAACATAAACCTCTTTGTAACAAGGGTTATGGCTATAATGATGCCTGTTATGATGCTTATTATGAATGTGCTGACAGTTGCCATTGTCTGGGTAGGTTCTCACAAGGTCTCTGCCTCTCTTATGCAGGTAGGCGATATGATGGCATTTCTTCAGTACGCTATGCAGATTGTTATGTCATTTCTAATGCTGTCAATGATGTTTATCTTTATTCCAAGGGCCTCGGTCTCCGGCGTTCGAATTGCTGAGGTAATTGATACAGAACCTTCTATTAAAGATCCGGAAAATCCACAAAAGCCTCCGGAGCAAGCAAGCGGAAGGATTGAGTTTCGTAATGTAAGTTTCAAGTATCCGGGAGGCGAAGAGCACGCCCTTTGTGACATCAGTTTTACAGCCGAACCTGGTCAGACTACAGCAATAATTGGCTCTACCGGTTCTGGTAAAAGCTCGATTGTAAACCTTATTCCACGTTTTTATGATGCCTCAGAGGGTGAGGTTCTGGTTGATGGAATTGATGTAAAAGATCTTACCCAAAAGGATTTAAGAGCGCAGATTGGTTATGTTCCGCAGAAGGTTAATCTTTTTACCGGAACAATAAAGAGCAATATTAAATACGGAAATGAGAACGCTACAGATCAACAATTACTTGATGCCGCAGAAACTGCCCAGGCTATGGAGTTTATTAAAGATAAACCAGAGGGGCTTGATACTCCCATTTCTCAGGGCGGGCAGAACGTTTCCGGCGGGCAGAAGCAGAGAATCTCTATTGCCAGAGCCCTTGTAAAGGAAGCGCCTGTTTATATCTTTGATGACAGCTTTTCTGCCCTGGACTTCAAGACCGATGCCGCGCTCAGGCGGGCGCTAAAGGAGAAATCAGGCGGCAGCACCCTTATTATTGTTGCCCAGAGGGTTTCTACAATAATGAAGGCTGAACAGATTCTTGTAATGGATGAAGGTAAGATTGTTGGTAAGGGAACGCATCAGCAGCTTATGGCCGAATGTGAAGAATACAAGGAAATTGTTTATTCACAGCTTAGCATGGAGGAACTTTCATGAGTGACAGACAAAGAATGAATAAACCAATGGGTAGAGGTCATGGCCCTATGGCCGGAGGCCCTCCCGCAGCCAGAGGCGGTGAAAAGCCCAAAAACTTTAAAACAACCATGAAGAGGCTTGCCGGTTATCTGTCAGAATATAAATTGAAACTGGTTGTTGTTTTTCTTTGCGCGATTGCCTCAACTGTATTTGTGATTATGGGGCCCAAGATTCTTGGAAAGGCAACCACCTCGCTTTTTGAGGGAATAATGGCAAAGATTTCCGGAACCGGAAGCGTTGATTTTACCTATATTGGAAAGATCGTACTCTTTGTTCTTGGAATCTATCTGATATCTTCGCTTTTCTCTTTTGTTATGAGTTGGATTATGGCTGGAGTTTCGGCCAACATAGCCTACAGGTTCAGAAAGGATGTGTCTGAAAAGATTAATAAAATTCCATTTAATTACTACGATAACACAACTCATGGCGAAACATTGTCGCGTATCACAAACGATATTGATACCATCAACCAGACGCTCAGCCAGAGCCTTACCCAGATTATTACATCCTCGGTGACCCTCGTTGGTGTTCTTATAATGATGTTCTCTATAGACTGGCGTATGACGCTTATCGCGCTGGCTATACTGCCGGTTTCAATGGTTGCAGTCTTTTTTGTTACAAAGAACTCGCAGAGGTTTTTCAAACAGCAGCAGGAATATCTTGGTCATATAAACGGACATGTTGAGGAAATGTTTTCCGGTCACATTGTTATGAAGGCTTTTAACGGAGAAGACCGCAGTATAGAGACCTTTGAAAAAAGTAATAATACATTGTTTTCTTCAGCATGGAAGTCCCAGTTTCTCTCTGGAATGATGATGCCTATCATGAAATTTATAGGAAACCTGGGGTATGTCGCGGTAGCAATACTTGGTGGATGGCTTACAATCAAGCGTGTTATCTCTATTGGAGATGTTCAGGCGTTTATTCAGTATGTTAACAACTTCACCCAGCCAATTATGCAGATTGCGAACATAAGTAATATCCTTCAGCAGACTGCCGCGGCGGCAGAGCGTGTTTTTGAGTTTCTTGATGAGGATCAGGAGATTGCCGAAACAGAAAATCCGGTTAAGCTTGATAATGTTACCGGAACAGTTGAGTTCAAGAATGTTCATTTTGGATACAATCCAGATGCTACAATTATAAATAACTTTTCAGCTGTTGCAGAACCGGGGCAGAAGATTGCTATAGTCGGCCCCACAGGGGCTGGTAAAACTACAATGGTTAAGCTTTTAATGCGTTTTTATGATATTCAGTCCGGGGAAATCCTTGTAGACGGCCATGATATAAGAGATTTTACACGAGAGGAGCTTCGTAAAAACTTTGGAATGGTTCTTCAGGATACCTGGCTGTACAGCGGAAGCATAAAAGAGAATATCCGCTATGGTAATCTTGATGCGACTGATGAGGACATTATAAAGGCAGCAGAGGCCGCTCACGCTGATCACTTTATCAGAACCATGCCTGAGGGCTATGATATGGAGCTGAACGAAGAGACCAGTAATGTTTCGCAGGGGCAGAAGCAGCTATTGACTATTGCCCGCGCCATAATAGCAGATCCAAAGATCCTTATTCTTGATGAGGCAACCAGTTCTGTTGATACCAGAACTGAGGAGCTTATACAGAAGGCTATGGATAACCTGATGAAGGGGCGAACAAGCTTTGTTATTGCTCACCGGCTTTCTACTATTAAAAACGCTGATCTAATCCTTGTAATGAAGGACGGTGATATAATAGAGCAGGGCAGTCATACAGAGCTGCTTGAGGCTAACGGATTTTACGCTGATCTTTATAACAGCCAGTTTGAACAGGCTTCCCTTTCTTAAGGGAAGTTATTCTGGTAGGACTATAATGGACAATAAAGGACTTGACAATCCTGTTTTTGGAGACTATTCTTAATTAAATAGGAGTAATGATAAAAAGTCGTCCATGACTTTTTATCATCTTTTAGTTGCTACGCAACTAAGATTCTCGCCTTCCATGGCGAGTTGCTAGCGCAACGTTTTTATAGGAATAATGATAAAAAAGTCGTCCATGACTTTTTATCATCTTTTAGTTGCTAGCGCAAAGTTTTGAGAGGAGCAAATATGGATCTGGAAAAGGTAATTGCAGCGGATTATTGTCGCGTTTTAAAAGAAACATCAAAGACGGAAGCAATAATAGAGCTTGCCGGAGGGCTTGAAGGTTTTAGCGGTCCTCAAGTTAATGGAGATATTCTTGATGTAGAAGAGCTTAAAAAAGAGCTTTTTTATCGTGAACAGCTTATGAGTACAGGACTCAGTCTTGGTCTTGCAGTTCCGCATGTACGTTTTAAAGGTGTAAAAAATCCTGTTGTTGTAGCAGGTGTTCAGCCTGAAGGGATTAAAGATTATGAATCTATGGATGGCAGTCCTATTACAATTATTATAATGATATTAGCTGGAGAGAATCAGCATAAAGAACATATAAGGCTTCTTTCAATGATAGCGGCAAAGCTAAAAGATCAGGAGCTCAGAGATAGTCTTGTAGCAGCTAAAAGCGGGCAGGAAATATATGATCTTCTTACAGGACGTGCTGGCGAAAACGCGGAGGCGCATTGATGTCCGGTTTTATCCGGGATATCATTGGACAGGGTTCTTTTTTTGATGTAAACATAATACTTTTTCTTGGAATTATTCTGTTTGGCGGCGCTATTGGAGGCCGCCTTTTTCAGTATATAAGGATCCCTCAGGTTGTTGGTTATATTATTATAGGTGTTATTCTGGGGCAATCAGGTCTCAAGTTTATTGGAATGAACATGATAACCAAGCTTGAACCGGTAAGTACTGTGGCTTTATCACTTATCGGTTTTTCTATTGGCGGAGAGCTTAAAATTGCTGAATTAAAAAAAAGGGGAAAGCAGTTTGTTTCTATACTTTTTCTTGAAGCTTTAACGGCCTTTGTTGTTGTTGGCTCCCTTGTATTTTTTGTCAGTTTCTTAATAACTTCTAATCTTAATATGTCTCTTGCCTTAGGTTTGGTTCTTGGTTCAATTTCTTCTGCTACCGCTCCCGCGGCTACTACTGATGTTCTTTGGGAAAACCGCACAAAGGGGCCGCTTACATCAATGGTTCTTGGAATTGTTGCAATGGATGACGCTGTAGCGCTTCTTTTATTTGCCTTTTCTGTAAGCATAGCCGGAGCTCTTTTAGGCGGAACAGCCGAGTCCACTTCTCTTTCAATAGAGCTTTTAGGTTTGTTGTGGGAAATAGGCGGGGCTGTTGTCGCTGGGGGATTTATAGCATTTATTCTAAGCAAGCTCATAAAAGGTTTTCTTAATGAAGAAAGAATTCTTGCTTTTTCTATAGGTGCTATAATGCTTTTGAGTGGGCTTTCTGTAGCGCTTAATCTGGATATGATTCTGGCCTCTATGTCTATGGGCTTTTTTATGTCTAACTTCGCGCCACGCAAGAGCCGTGATACATTTGCTCTTGTTCAGAAATTTTCTCCTCCAATATACGTTCTCTTCTTTGTTCTTGTTGGGGCTAAGCTTAATATATGGAGTATTACCGGCTTTGTTGCTGTTATAGCGGGTGTTTTTCTTGTTGGTAGAACCGTAGGAAAGCTGATTGGTTCAAAGGCTGGCGCGGCTATATCCAAGGCTCCACGAACTGTAGGAAAGTACCTTCCGTTTTGTCTTTTGAGCCAGGCCGGTGTTGCGATTGGTTTGTCAATTGTTGCTGGACAGGTTTTTTCAGGAGCTTTTGGCGATCTTGTTGTTACTGTTGTTACAGCTACAACCTTTGTTGTTCAGATTCTGGGGCCTATTTCTGTTAAATACGCGGTAGATAAGGCTGGAGAAACCGGACTCAATATTACAGAAGAGGATCTTGCAAGGCAGAGCCGGGCTTCTGATGTAATGTATAAAGATATTCCTAATATTCCCGAAAATGCTCCGGTAAGTATTATCCTTAAAATTTTCAGTGAGAATGATGCCTTCAGTTTTCCGGTTGTAAACCGTGACGGTAGTTTGTCCGGAATTATTAGTATTGAAGATTTGAAAGATGCTTTTATGGCTGCTGAACTTTCAGATTTTATTCTCGCGCACGATATTATGAGCCCACCGGTAGATTACTGTCTTGTTTCAGATTCCGCGGAAGACGCGAAGAAAATGCTTAAAAAGCGCGGGGTTGAATTTCTTCCGGTTTATGAGGCTGAAGACGGAAAGTTTGCGGGGCTTATAGACGAGCGGGGCATTCAGTTATTCTTTTCAAAAAAGATGGCAGAGCTTAACTATAAAGCGTCTCAGCTTGGCTGATTGTTAGACTCCGGCGGCTTTTGGGCTGTCGGCTGTTGTTTAGATATTACTTTGATTTAAAAAAGTACAACCACCATTGAAAAAATTATTGTATAATTTCCCACATGAAAAAAGCGTTTATAAAATCTGAGCGTCTTAACAGGATTCAACTTATTCTGGTTAATTCTCCACTTGGTGTCACACGTACAGACCTGGCCAAAAAACTTGGTGTTAGCCGGGCCACAATAACCCGTGATATTGCTGATTTAAGTATTAATTGTGCTATTAAAGAAGATGAAGTCTCACATAAATTAACACTTGACAGCTTATCTTTTCTTTCAAATATGAACTTGACAGCAGAAGAAATAGAGGCTCTGCATCTTGCGACAAGGCTGCTTGGCTGTAAGGTTCGGTTTAATTATCCCGCGGCGTCTTCTGCCTTGCGTAAATTTGGAGAGGCTCTCAAAGATTACGCCTTGCCGGTTGCCCGTGAAATAAGTAATACGGCTGAACTTTTTGAGAGTCATAGCAGTTTTAATAATAATGAATATTCTGAAATTATAAAAACAATTACTAGTGGGATAGTTCAGGGGCGTTCTGTAAGTTTTGACCACTACTCAAGAAAAGACAAGAAATGGAAAAGTCATTTGTTCAGCTGTTACTGTATAGAACCTTATGCTGAGGGAAATTCTTTATACCTTATTGGATTTGATGAAGATGCCGGAGAACTTCGGGAAATCAAATTTGAACTTATTAAAAATGTATGTTTGACAGATAAAACATATTCGATTTCTGATGATTTTTCCGCTAATGAGTTCTTTAAACATTGTTGGGGAATCTGGACTTCTGTCTCATCGCCTGTTTGTGTTGAGCTTATTTTTTCAGCTGATGTAAAAGAGCGGGTGCTACAGACTGAATGGCATAATAGTGAGAGTACAGAGCCTTTGCCGGATGGCAGGTTGAGGTGGTTTGCTAATATTGCTGAACCCAGGGAGATGCTTCCATGGATTCGAGGTTGGGGTTCGAGTGTAGAGGTTATAAAGCCTGAATGGTTAAGATCTGGGATTGTGGCAGAGGTTAAGAAAATGAATAGGCTTTATGCTGATGATTTATGTTAAAAAAATGCAACTGTTTTCATTCACTGCAACAAGCTAATGATAGAGTTGAAAATGTAAGAGGGGCTGTGGCCACGGATTAAGAAGATTATCACGGAAGGGGATTGCTTGGACTGTCCTTCCTTCAGGTTTTCCAATTTTACTCTCCGTTTTCTGCCCGTACCTGCGGCTTCGCCTCCAGTGCTGCTTTTAGAGATGGACTATAGGGTGTTACGCAGTCAAGGGCAAGGTATGATTGGCAGAAGAAGCGGAGGCTGTACATTCTGAAAAATTTCAGGAGGTACAGGATGTTGTACGAAAAATTGAGTTACCAGATTGTTGGTGCCTGTATGGCAGTGCATAGAGAGTTGGGTTCAGGCTTACTTGAACAGTGTTATCATAATGCATTGTTTTATGAGTTGAAGGCTAGTGGTTTAAGAGTTAGTTACAATGTTCCGTTTACGGTTAAATACCGCGGTGAGGTCGTAGGTGAGTATTTTGCAGACCTTGTTGTTGATAACAAGGTTATTCTTGAGCTCAAGTCTGTAAGGGCCTTGGCTCCGGAGCATACTGCACAGCTTATTAATTACCTGCATATAGCGCTTTGCGGCTACTTTTAGGGTGAGCTAATAGAGCGTAACGTAGTCAGAGTGCAGGCTTGGGTTGCTGGTTAATTTTCAGGGTAGAAGTCTTGAATGGAAGCGGCTGGTTGTGTAGGAGGCAAGGTTGTTGGCCACGGATTACACTGATTTGCACGAAGGGAGATAAAGAAGGGGAGATTTTTTTATGAGTGAAAAATCAATTTATAAATATTGGGGAAAGGCTAAGTTATGGAATATTTAAATGATTTAAAAGCAATTTTACATTCTAAAAGAGCAAATATTTATTATTTGGAAAAATGCAGAGTAATGGTTAAAGATGGTCGTGTAATGTATTTAACAGAAACTAAGAATGAATACAAATATTGGAATATTCCAATTGCCAATACTACTGTAATTTTGCTCGGAATGGGGACTTCTATTACACAGGCAGCAGTAAGGATGTTGGCCTCAGCTGGTGTTATGATTGGATTTTCAGGAACGGAAGGCACACCTTTAATTGCAGGTACTGATATAGAGTGGCTAACACCGCAAAGTGAATACAGACCAACGGAATATGTTCAAGGTTGGATGCGTTTCTGGTTTGATGATGAAAAGCGTCTTGATGCAGCAAAACGTTTCCAAAAAGAACGGATAAATTATTTATCAAAGACTTGGTCTAATGATGCATTACTTTCTGATAACCAGTTTTACCCGGATGATATCGAAATAAGTTCAGGTTTAAAAACTTTTATGAAGAGATTTGATGAGGCTAATACTGTTAATGATTTATTAGCTAATGAGGCCGCTTTGACTAAAACCTTGTATAAATATGCTGCTAATAGAACTGATTTTTCAGGTTTTACAAGAGAACGAGAAGCAACAGATAAAGCTAATACTTTTCTTAACCATGGTAATTATTTAGCTTATGGTTTGGCTGCTTCTGTTTTATGGGTTTTAGGAATACCTCATGGATTTGCTGTAATGCATGGAAAAACGAGACGGGGCGCACTTGTTTTTGATGTAGCCGATCTTATTAAAGATGCTATAATTTTGCCATTGTCGTTTATCTGTGCCAAGCAGAACTTTTCAGAACAGGATTTTAGAACGCAGTGCATTCAAGGTTTTGTAAAGCATAAGGCTATGGATTTTATGTTTAATGTAACAAAAGATGTAGCTCTTAAAACGGCTTAGGACAAGCTTATGATGGTAATATTTCAGTCAGAATGTGAAAAGCAGGCTTTAAAAAAGACAAGAAGAATACTTGACACTTATGCAAACAGAATAGGCCAACGTTCCTGGCAAACCATAATTACATTGGAAGGCTTAAATGCAGTAAAAAAACATCTTAAAAAATCTGCTTCAAAAAATACTGCGGTATCTTGCCATTGGGTTCATGGAAGGAGCAGAACTGAGCTATTATGGATAGTCGGAAATAGGAATAAATTTAATAATGAAGGAATTATTCCTGTAAATAGTACTCAAAAAGATATTTTACATTTGAATTATGAAAATTCCTGGAAGTTTTTACAGTTAATAAAATGTTTGGTTGCTATTGCGGCTCTTTTTCACGATTTTGGAAAAGCTTCAAAATTATTTATAGAAAA
>JAQQAK010000046.1 GCA_028527945.1 Spirochaetaceae bacterium | reverse complement strand
GAATGGAATAGCTTTCTGGTTTATTGTAATAAATATTATTGGTTTTTTTATTTTTAAAAGATGGATAAAAAAGACAGCTCCAAATAGAGCTGATTTAACATATAAAGAGTTAGGAATTGGTTTTGATAATAAATCTGAAGCAATAAATTATATTTTAAAAACATTTATGTTATCAATTATAACTTTTGCTTATATTTATTTTCTTGAATCTATTTTTGAGCATTTTCTATTAATTGATTTTAGATATAAATTTCCTTATGCCAGTGATTTTACACCATTCAGGTTCATTATGTTTCTTGAATATTTTATATTATTTCTTATTGGTTATTTATATTTTAATATTTTTCTTCAGGTGCAACTTTGCGGAATGCCAAAAAACAATATTATCAAAAGTTCAATAATATTCTCTATAAGAAATATAGTGATAGTTATTGCTCCTCTTTTAATTATTGTAGCTATTCAGTATATACCTTTGTTTTTAGGTGGAAACGTTCCTTTCTCAGGCCCTGGAGGCGCACTAATAGGTTTTATTATGAATATAGAACACATGTGTGTTCTTCTCATAATGATGATTTTTATTTCAACGTTTGCTTACAATTTGACAGGAAAGATATATCTTGGTTCATTCTTGAATGCATTAATTGTTTCGTGGATGTTTACTTCTTCTTCAGTTATAGCGCCTATTCCTATTTAATTATAAAACACAAATGGGTTTTAACCCATTTGTGCTGCTTGTTTTACAAGATCACGCTGCCATGACAGAAGTTCCTGCATGGCTGAAGAATTGTGTCCTTCAATATCAGTCATTACTCTGAAAACAGGTTCGGTACCGGAGCCTCTCATCCAGAGAAAAGCTATATCGCGGCCTTCTCCTGTTAATACTATTTTTAGTCCACCAGTTTCTTTTCCTGATCTAAAAGTTTTTCCAACACCTATTTTCGATTCTGTTCCTTCAAGATTGATTTCTTTCCAATCTGTTATACCATAATCATTTTTCAGTTGAGTTTTACGTTCTTCAAAAGATTTTGGAAATATTTTTTCATAATTTTCTTTGAGATTTGCATGGCTTATTTGTCCTATCTGCATTTTTGCTTCAGGTTCATAAGCGCTTGTTGTTGAAAAATTAGGCAGCGAATTAACTGCTTCTGTAATAGATTCGAATCCACCAAAAGCTAAAAGTTTTATTAATGCGAAAATTGTGTTTAGAGGGTCCCTTACTGTTGCGGGGTAGGTTATATTACCACCATTAGAGCCTTCACCCAAAATCCTTACATCAAAGCCTTTAAGACGTTTTTCTGATGCAAGATTCACTACATTGGCTTCACCGACTTCTGCCCGAAAGACTTTTGCATTATAATTTTCTGCAATTCGTTCTATTCTCATGGAAGTTGGTCCGTTAACAACTACCGCAGGATTTGCTCCAGGTTTCACAGATTTTAAAAACTCAAGTTCTGATTTAACGCATAAAGCAAAAACTTCCTGAGCTTCAAGGATTTCAGTTGTTTGAGTGTTGTCATTAAAGTAAACAACATTTCCTCTGTCTCCATCATTGTCTGGAACATAACCTAAAATGAAAGAGTTATCTCTCTTATGCGCTTTTAATAACTCTGCACGGCAAAGGTCAAGAGAATTACCTTCTGGTACTATCCTATGTACAACATTTCCGGGAGTATCATTTATAAATTGTGTTTTAAAACCAAATGATTCAAAAAAGTCTTTATCAATACTACTGCCTCGAGCAGAGCCATTGAGTTCTGCAATAATTCCAATTTTAGACGCAAACTTTTTTATCGTATTTATAACATCAGCTTGTTCTTTCTCAGTATCTGATGCTGAAATAACAATTTCTGAAAAGTTAGTATAAGCTGTTTCAGCATTTTTCTTATTTTCTTCAGGGTTTGGCAGTTTTGAAGGAGCTAAAGACGTTATTTTAACTGATTTGTTGTAGCTTTCTTCATCTGCCGCTGCAGCAATAATTTTAGAAATAAAGTTTTTTGAGTTTTCCCCTCCCATGACAGCGCCATCTTCAAAACCGAATTTAAAACCGTTGTGTCCAATGGGATTGTGGCTGGCTGAAATATATGCAAATGCGTCAATTTCTGAGGTAGTTTTTACCCATGCCATAAACTCTGGAGCCGCTGTTATTCCGGAAAATACTACAGTAAAACCGTTATTTTCAAATGTTTTTATAACAATTTCTGCGATAGATGGCCCTGTAGGTCTTGCATCCATGCCTAACGCAATTGTTTTTCCATTGTGTGATGAAACCATGCTTGAAAAAACATCTGCAATGAGTGCAGCAGCAGCAGAATCTTCTGTTGTAATATTGGTTAAGGAACTTTCTTCATTGTTATCAGGAGAAAATATTTTTCTAAACCCTGATGCTGAGAGTATATATTTTGAAAAATTCTCCTGAAAACTATTGTAATTCATTAAAGCACCTTTTTTATTCGAGCCATTGCTTCTTCAACTTTTTCGACAGAATTAAAAGCGCTTATTCTGATAAAACCTTCACCACAAGTTCCAAACCCACTTCCTGGAGTAGTTACTACTTCGGCCTTATTTAATAGCAGATCAAAAAATTCCCATGAATCCATTTTGCCATCTATCCAGATATATGGAGAGTTTTCTCCTCCATAACAGGTATATCCCAGTTTTTTCATTTCTTGAAGAATTATCTTTGCGTTATTCAGATAATAATCAATTAAATCTTTTACTTCTTTTTTGCCCTGTTCTGAATAAACAGCTTCCGCAGCTCGTTGTACTGGATAAGATACCCCGTTAAACTTTGTGCAATGTCTTCTGTTCCATAATGGATGAAGCATAGCTTTCTCTCCATTTGAAGTGAATCCTCGGCATTCTTTAGGTACAACAGTATAAGCACAGCGAGTTCCTGTAAAACCGGCAGTTTTTGAGAAACTTCTAAACTCTATTGCGCACTCACGTGCTCCTTCAATTTCATAGATGCTTTGAGGAAGAGTTTCATCTCTGATAAAAGACACATATGCCGCATCAAAAAGAATTAAGGCATCATTTTTTAAGGCATAATCAACCCAAAGTTTAAGCTGTTCTTTTGTTGCTGTTGCTCCGGTGGGGTTGTTTGGAAAACAAAGGTAAATTACATCCACCTTAGCGTCTGGAGGTGCAGGGATGAAGTCGTTTTCATTTGTTGACTCAAGATAAACCAGTTTATCATAGCGTCCATCTTTCCATGTCCCAGCTCTGCCAGCCATAACATTTGTATCAACATAAACAGGATAGACCGGATCCGGGACTGCTATGATGCAATCGTTTGAAAGAATTTCCTGTATATTTCCTGTATCACATTTTGCACCATCACTGATAAAAATTTCATCTGCTGATATTGCGCATCCACGAGATGCAAAATCATTTTTTGCAACTGCTTCTCTGAGAAAAGCATATCCCTGTTCAGGACCATAGCCCATAAAGGTGTCTTCTGATGCAAGATCATCTACTCCCTTATGAAAAGCTTCCAAACATGCTGGCGGAAGAGGTTTTGTTACATCTCCTATACCGAGTTTGATAATTTTATTATCAGGATTGTTGTTTTGATACGTTGCAACACGTTTTGCTATATCAGAAAAAAGATATGAAGCTTTAAGTTTTGAATAGTTTTCATTTATCTTTATCATGTAAAAACCTCTTAGTAATTAGTTTCGCCTTAGTATACAAAAAAAGGTCTTATCAGTAAATGTGCCAGACTATATTTAACTTTTCTTATAGTGTTATAAAAATTGTATTCTGATAATATAAAGAATATGAGAAATAAAATTATTCGCCTTGTTATGATTTTTTCTATTCCGCTTCTGTTTCTTGTCCTTGCTGTAATAAGTAAAATTGAAGAAACACAAATAACAAAGAAATACCCCGCAGTAGGAGCTTATGTAAGTGCAGGTGATGTTAGTCTTCATTATTTAAGAAAAGGTATGTCTAATGAGAAAACACTTGTTTTAATTCATGGCCGTGATGGAACATTACAGGAATATACATATTCGTTTTTTAAGAACGCTGCTGAAAATTTTGATGTTATTGCCTTTGACCGTCCTGGCTATGGGTATAGTGATGCTTTTAAAGATGGAGACATGAGTTTGAAGCATCAGGCTGAAGCCATTCATACAGCGCTTTTAAACCTTGGAGTTGTGGAACCTGTATTTGTAGGGCATTCTTATGGTGGGGCAGTTTGTCTTGAATACTTGCTCGATTACCCTGAAAGCGCTTCAGGCGCTCTTTTACTTGGACCTGCTGCTTATATGAATGAAGATCTTGAATCTACTATTATGTCTTTTCCTAATATACCTGTTATAGGTCCTATTCTTACATATACAATTTTGCTTCCTTTGGGACGAGGCTCTGCGAAGCATATTTATGAAAATGCCTTTGCTCCAGAAGCTGCTAACGAAGAATATGCTAATGAAATGTCTTCTCTATATTTAAGGCCTGTTTCATTTAAAGCTACAGCACGAGAGCTTCTTTATATGGAGAGTGATGTCCGCTCAATAAGTCCAAGATATAATGAAATAAAAATACCAGTTGTTGTTATGGCGGGTACAGAAGATAAGGTCGTAGATTTTAAGGAAAATGCTGAAGCTCTTGTGACAGCCCTTCCTCTTGGCAAGCTTGTTACTGTTGCAGGAGCTGGACATAAACTTCATCATTCTCATGGAGATTTAGTTATTGAAGAACTTAAAGAATTGATGCAATGATATTTTAGTGTAAATAATATGTAAAATAAAAGTAAATATAAGCTTGAAAAATAATAAATTCTACTTTAAAATCTTTCTAACTTAAAATTATTTACTGAAAGGACAAAAAAATGAAAAGATTTTTACTTGTTAGTTTTCTTGTATCATTAGTAGTTTGTTTTACATCATGTGAATCTTTTCATGACCCCAATTTGGCTTTAGATTTAACAAATACTAGTGTGCCAATAATGTTAAATGAGCCTGAAGAAATAGTAGGAGCTAAAAATTTAAGTTTCTCAAGTGGGAGAATTAGAAATACGCGGACAATGATTATGCTTATTGGTGATTCTTTTTCTCCTGAGCAGGTAGCATCAATTTCATATATAAATGAACCATTATTGCGACAAATGCAAAATGTTTTTCAGAT
>JAQQAK010000045.1 GCA_028527945.1 Spirochaetaceae bacterium | reverse complement strand
TTATGAATGAGTGTTTTGTTATGAAAGCTCCCGCGAAGATAAATTTGCACTTGCAGGTTGGTAATAAGAGGGAAGATGGCTTTCATGATATAATGTCACTTTTTCAGATGGTCGATCTCTATGATGAGATGCGGCTAAGTTCTTTGAAAACAGATAATGATTGCAGGATTATTGGTAATTTTAATTGCAGAGTAGAGGACAATTTAATCTACAAAGCATGGCAATATTATTGTAAAGCTTGTGAGCAGAAAATAGGTGTGATTTTTGAAGTAGAAAAAATTATACCGAGTTTTGCTGGTATGGGTGGTGGCTCTTCAGACGCAGCAACAGCATTGATAGCTCTTAATAAGATGTTTGGTCTTTTAACTGACAAAGATTTGATTAGGGTTGCTGCTAAAGTAGGAAGTGATGTTCCATTCTTTTTATCAACAACAACAGCCGCAATTATAAGTGGAAAAGGCGAAAACGTAAGCTCTATTAAAAAGCCTGAAAAATTACCTATAGTTTTAGTTAATCCAGAAATAAAGATATCTACACCAGAAGCGTATAAATGGATAGATGAAAGTCGTGAAGATAATGTTGTCTTAAGCACGGAAAATGAATTACTTGAAATTTATTACGGAGAAAAAAATGGGTATAAGTCATTTTATAATGATTTTACACCTGTTCTTGAGAAGCGTAATAATATTTTTTCAGTAATAAAAAATAATTTATACGAGACTGGAGCGTTATATTCTAACGTTACAGGAAGCGGATCTACAGTTTTTGGCATTTATTCTAATGAAAAAGATGCTGAAAAAGCCGTAAATGTACTTAGTAAAGAAATTAATTACGTCCAAAAAAATAATTTGCTTGATATATCACCGAATGCCATATTAGAATAATGTAGCCCGAAAATGTACAATCAAGGAGAAGTATGTGGACATAACAGATATCCGAATTAGAAGGGTTAGCGCAGACGGAAAGCTAAGTGCATATGTGACAGTAACGTTTGAGGATTGTTTTGTTGTTCATAACGTAAAGGTTATTGAAGGAAAAAATGGTGCATTTATTGCAATGCCAAGCAGGAAAACAAAGACAGGTGAGTACAAAGATGTAGCTCATCCTATAAACTCCGAATTTCGTGCTGTCTTACAAGATCGTATTCTTGAAGAGTATGAAAAAGCTCTTAAAGATGAATCTTCAGTAGTAGCGGGAGCAGAGGAATAGTAAATCACTTTTAAAAAAGTGAGAATACTGGTCTGCAAGCTCTTTGTTTGCAGACTATTTTTTTTTATATTAAAAACTTAATCACTTATCTGCTTCATTATTTGAAATTGAAAATATTGGGACGTTGGCAAGCGGCTAAGCCTCCGGTTTTTGGTGCCGGCATACGCAGGTTCGAATCCTGCCGTCCCAGAAATATATAGATCTTTTTTTAGACGGTAAAGGAGAGCCTTAAATGGACAATAAGACTATTAGTGCTGAGGTACGAACAAAGCTTAAAAAGAGCGGTTCAAAAGAGATTAGAAATCAAGGTAGAATTCCAGCAGTTATTTATGGGCACAAAGAGCCATTAAGTATTTCTGTAGATGAAAAAGAATTCACAATGAAATTTGAGAAGATTTCAGAAAATACAATTATAACTTTAAATGTTGGAAAAGATACTCGCCATGTTTTGGTTAAAGATTTTCAGGATGATATCATTTCTAGCAGAATACAGCATATAGATTTTTTTGAAATTGAAGCTGGAAAGACACTTAAAACTATGGTGCCTCTTCATGTAGAAGGTAATTCAATTGGAGTAAAGGAAGGTGGTCTTCTTGAAGTAAGACTTCACGAACTTGAAATTGAATGTTTACCTAAAGATATTCCTCATAATATCGTAATTGATGTTACTGAGCTAAACAGTGGTGAAGCAATTCACGTTGGAGATGTTAAAGTTCCTGATACAATCAAGGTTCTTAATTCTTCAGAACAGACTGTTGTATCTGTAACTCATCTCAAAGAAACTACAGCTTCTGAAGATGCTGACGCAGAAGAAGAGGTTGAAGAAACTGAAGAATAATTTTCTTTTTTTGGGGTTGGGAAATCCCGGAGAGAAATATTATGAAACCCGGCATAATGCCGGGTTTGCTGTAATTAATTATTTATCTGAAATAAAAAAAATAAAACTTAAAAAAGCTTTTATGAAATCTTACTTCATGGGCTTATATGAAGATGATACAAAGAAAATCTTTATTTTAAAACCAACAACTTTTATGAACAGATCTGGTGATATAATTCGTCATGCTATGAATAAAACAAATACAAATGTTGAAGATTTAGTTTTGATTTGTGATAATATGGATTTAAAACCAGGAATGATACGTTTAAAATCTAAGGGCTCTGCAGCTGGGCATAATGGTATTAAGAGTGTTATTTATAATATTGGAACTTCGGAATTTAAACGATTATATATTGGTGTAGGACGCCCTGATGATAATAGTAAAGTCGTTGATCATGTTCTTGGAACATTTAATAATGAAGATAAAATACTATTTGATGAATCAGTCAAAAATGCCGCGGAGGCATTGTTGCTTCTTACAGAAAAACCGATTAATCAGGTAATGAATGAGATCAACAAAAGAAACAATTGAAACTAGTGTAAAAAACTTTCTTGATAAGAATGAAATAAAAAATTGTTCAATAGTAATTGCATTTTCAGGCGGGCCTGATTCTACAGTTCTTCTTAAAGTTTTAACATCTTTAAAAGAATATAAACTAAATATATATACAGCATATTTTAATCATGGAATACGTGATAGCCTGGAACTTGAAAAAGAAATTAAACTTGTTAAAGAAAGCTCTGAAAGTTTTGGAGTAAAGTGTTTTATAGGAACAGCTTTACAAGGTGAAATTGAAGAGTATTCTAATAAAAATAAATTGAGTATAGAAGAAGGTGCAAGAGAGTATAGATATACTTTTTTGGAAAAAATAAAGGCTGAAACAAATTCTGATTTTATAGCCACAGCACATAATGTTAATGATAATGTAGAAACCATGATTATGAGATTTTTTTCAAATTCTGGTGTTCAGGGTTTATCCGGAATCCCGGAGATAAGAAACGATATTATAAGGCCTCTGCATAAGGTTGAAAGAAAAAATATAGAAGATTATATAAAAGAATTAAATCTTAAAACCAGCACAGATAAAACAAATTTAGAAAATAATTACTTAAGAAATAAAATAAGAAATATTTTAATACCACAAATTAAAGAAATTTTCCCTGAAATGATAAATAATGTGGATAATTTATCGTCAAAGATAAAAGACATTAATAATTATATTGATGCTCAAGAGCAAGTTGTGCTTAATTGGGAAAAAACTGAACATGGTTTTAAAATATTGCAAGAAGATTTTTATTCAGCAGATTCTGTTCTTAGGAAACGAAGTGTACTTAAAAAAATAAATTTAATTTCAGAAGAAAAAAGAATTAATAATAATGCAATAGAACAAATTACTGAAAGTGATTTTTGTGGAAATGGTAAAATACTTTTTAAAAGCTTAGACGCAAATGTATTCACTGCTAATAATTATATTTTCATAGAGAGCCTTGTAACTCATGATAAAAAAAGTTATCTTTTAACACTGAAAGAAGGTGGTCAAATAAAAGTTGATGAGGCTGTTTTTTATCTACAAAAGAGCAATTCATTGAATAATTCTAAAGGCAAAACAAATTGTATTTTCAAGGCAAAAGATGATGGAACTTTATTATTAAGAACTATTAGGCCAGGAGATTCAATAAAAACTAATTGTGGGACAAAAAGCTTAAAAAAACTTTTTAGCGACTGGAAAATAAAAAATATAGACAAAGAAAGAATACCAATTGTTGAGGATTCGGAACAAATACGAGCTGTTCTGGGAAAACATTTAGGGTATGAAAATAAAATTGCTGATAGTTATGGAGATGATTTAAAAGATTTTATTCTGACAGTCAGTAAAATTACGGAGAATATAGGTGAGTGACAAAAAGGAACCAGGCAAAGGCCCTGATAAAATACCTAATTTTGATTTTAATAAAAACAATAAATTTGCGTTATTTTTTCTGATAATAATAATCGTTATGTTTTTTGTTCTTTTCTTGATTAACGATAGAAGTTCAACGAACAAAATCCCCTATTCAACATTTATAAGTTATCTTGATAATGGGCAGGTTTCTGCTGTAAAGATTTATGATAATAAATCTATTCAAGGTACAATGACTGGGGCTGCAGGCCAAAAGGTTCTTTTTGAAACGGATATACCATACATGGATGATCTTTTAATGCAGAAACTAAATGCTAAGAATGTAATCATTGAAGGTGGTGAAAAAAGTTCTACCGCAGCACTTGTTCTTATTCAGATTGTTCCATGGTTAATTGGTATTATTTTTCTATGGTTTATGCTTAGGCAAATGCAGGGTGGAGGAAACAAAGCTTTTTCATTTGGAAAAAGTAAAGCTAAAAAATACAATAAAGAATCACAGACAATAACTTTTAATGATGTGGCAGGACAGGAAGAAGCCAAGTATGAGCTTCAGGAAGTTGTAGATTTTCTTAAAAATCCTGACAAGTTCAGAAAGCTGGGCGCTCGCGTTCCAAAAGGTGTTCTTCTAGTTGGAATGCCAGGAACTGGAAAAACGCTTTTGGCCAAAGCTGCTGCAGGTGAAGCTGGCGTTAACTTTTTTCATATGTCAGGTTCGGACTTTGTAGAAATGTTTGTAGGTGTAGGCGCAAGCCGTGTTAGAGACCTTTTTGAGCAGGGACGAAAAAATGCTCCATGTATCCTGTTTATTGATGAGCTTGATGCTGTTGGGCGTACAAGAGGCGCAGGATATGGCGGCGGACATGATGAGCGAGAACAGACACTGAATCAGATGCTTGTTGAAATGGATGGTTTTGAAACCAAAGATGGTGTAATGATACTTGCAGCAACCAATAGACCAGATGTTCTTGATCCGGCACTTTTAAGACCTGGACGTTTTGATAGGCAAGTTGTTGTAGATATGCCTGATAATAAAGAAAGAAAGGCAATTCTTGCCATACACGCAGAGAAAATAAATATTGATGATACTGTAGATTTAGATAAAATTGCCAGATCAACTCCTGGGACTTCCGGAGCAGATTTGGCTAACCTGGTGAATGAAGCAGCCTTGTTTGCGGGGCGACATGGACGTGAAATAGTAACTGCAATTGATTTTGAGGAAGCAAGAGATAAAATTCTGCTTGGTGTGGCACGGAAGTCCAGAGTTATTTCTCCGGAAGAAAAAAAGGCTACCGCATATCATGAGGCAGGGCATGCTCTTCTTCATTATCACCTTAAAAACGCTGATCCCTTACATAAGGTAACAGTAATTCCGCATGGTCAGGCATTGGGATTGGCTTTATCATTACCAGAAAAAGATTCATACTCAAAAGGAAAATCATGGCTACTTGATAGAATCAAAATTGCTATGGGCGGTTATGTAGCTGAGAAAATAATATATGGAGAGACTACAACAGGTACAAAGAATGATATTGAGCAAGCTACTTCAATAGCAAGAAGCATGGTTACCGAATGGGGTATGTCTGAGAAACTTGGATTTGTTTCTTTTGGAAAAGAAGATGAACCTCTATTTATTGGAAAAGAAATTGCGCAGCATAAAGATTATTCTGAAGAAACTGCAAAAATGATTGATGAAGAGGTTTGTGAAATATTAAAAAAATGTTTACAGGAAACTGAAGATATTTTATTAAAAAATAAAGATCAACTTGAAAAGTTAACAGAAGCTCTTGTAGCTGAAGAAACTTTAGATGATATGAGAATAAGAGATTTACTTGATTTACCTAAAAAAATTGAAAAGGGGAATATTGAGTAATTAAGTTAAGTGTCTTTCAAACTTCTGATAGTTTTGGAAGACACTTAAAATTTATACTGAAACAGCATAAAAATATTGTCAGGAGATTGTATCTTTTAAGTGTGTTAAGTGATTGTAAATTGTTTAACTATACCGAAATATTAGGAACAAAATGTCTCAGGTCTGAGCTTAAAACCATCCGATAGAATTAAAGGGGGTAAGTGTGAGAGCGTTTCGCTTGTTGACATTTATATTTTTGTTGGTAGTTGTTAGCTTCAATTGTTTTGCGAGTAATGACGTAAACAGACAGATTGGAATAATTTATTTAAAAAATGCGGCATCTAAATATCTAAATAATGAATATTCTTCTGCAGAAAATTTCCTCGAAAAAGCTGATGAGTTTTATCCTGTATCATCAGATAAAAAATATATAAAAGCTTTAATACAATTAAAGAGAGACAATAATATTGTTGATTCTATACAGAATATGAGAGACGCTTTAGAGCGTGATAAATGGCTGCTCTTTGACAAAAAACGCTGTATAGAAGACTTGACGCAGCTTCTTTTTCGTACCAAAAAATATGAAGATATAATTGATATTATAAATAGTAAAATGCATATAGAATATGAAGACAAGGATTTAATGTACATCTATATTCTTTGTTATAAAAATATTGGTGATAATGATATTTTTTATAGAATGCTAAAAGAAAATATAAAAAGCAATATAGACGATTATCGTTTTGGTGAATTATATGTTGATTATGATGATAATTATTCTGAAAGAGTTTTAAACGGAGAAATTAAATTTAAAAACAAAGATGGGGGCCTGGAAGTTTTTTATAAAGCAGCAATGAATATAAAAGACGATTTAAAAAGAAAGAAAGCTCTACAAAGTTATCTTTCTCAAGGTGGAAAAAATATCGAAGCAAAGATCGAGTTCTATAAACTTGAAGGTTTGATAAGCGAGGATGATTTGGATTCTATTTTGAAACAAAACATCTTTGAAAATCCTGACCTAAAGAATAAATTGCTTTCAATAGTTAGCTTTGAGAATATGAAGAATAAGATTAATAATGCCTGGAGTACTTATACTGGCAATATTTATTATGATTATAATGGAGATAAATATTATGAAGAGCTTCATTTATATGATAACGGTCAACCAGCAGGTATAAGTATAGATAATAATCAAGATGGAATTATCGAAGATATGATT
>JAQQAK010000044.1 GCA_028527945.1 Spirochaetaceae bacterium | reverse complement strand
CACATATTGTATATTTTTTTTCAAAGCATCTTTTAACAACAACCGATTCTTTGGAAGAGGCTTAATAATTAATGTTAATTGAAGTTTAGGGATTTTATATTCAAACTTCTAAAGTTTTATAAATATAAGAATTTGAACTAACAAAAAAGAAGTTTATGGATACAAGAGCTCTGTCGTTTTCAAAAAAAGGTTTTGCTATCTTTTTTTGAAAACGACTTTTATAGCTATTCTTCCAAAAGTGTCTTTTGCTCCTTATTAATATTGTCCACTTTCATACTCGAATCATCAGAAAGCTTAAAGAAGCTTACTGCCTCACTTAATCTAAAAGCGCTTTGTTTCATCGAGTCCGCCATTGCGGCAGTTTCTTCACTTGCTGCCGCGTTTGCCTGAATGACATGATCCATTGTTGAGAGCGCGCTGTTAATTTGCTCAGCGCCTTTTGCCTGTTCTTCACTTCCTGCTAATATTTCTGCTGAAATATCAGCAGATTTTTGTATAGCAGGAACAATATTGTCCATTAATATTTTTGTGCGTTCAGCTTTTTCAACACTTTTATTGGAAATCCCTGATATATCTCCGGCTGCAATCTGGCTGTTTGCCGCAAGTTTTCCAACTTCAGAGGCAACAACTGCAAACCCTTTTCCAGCTTCTCCAGCTCTGGCTGCTTCTATAGAGGCGTTTAAAGAAAGCATGTTTGTACTTCTGGCAATTTCGTCAATTATCTGAATCTTTTCAGCAATAACATTTATCATGCTTACAGATTCTTCTACTGCGGCGCTGCCTTCGTTAGCGTCTTTTGCTGCGGATTCTACAATTTGGTTAGATTCTCTTGAGCTTGCGGCATTCTGCTGAATATTGGCGGCAAGCTCTTCCATTGATGCTGATATTTCCTGTGTGCTTGAGGCTTGCTCACTTGCTCCTGTTGCAATTTGTTGTGATGTCGCAGCGACCTCGTTAGCGCTTGAATTTATTTCTTCTGCTATTTCCTTTATTTGCCGAATTGAAGATTTAAATCTCTCAACCATATTCGAGGTCGCGTCTGCCAAAACACCGGTTTCATCTTTAGATTTTATTGATATTTTTACTGAAAAATCTCCATCTGCCAGTTTATTAACATCGTGTACAAGTTCTTCCAATGGTCTTGAAATGCGACCGCCTATAAATCTTGCAAATAATATGGATAAAAATATTATGATAAAATCTGTAAGTATTATTATCATAATAACTTTTTTTGTGATTGTATTATTAATTTGCTTCTCAGATGCAATAAGTTTATCTATATCATCTATATAGTTCCCAGTTCCTATAATCCAGTCATAAGGTTCAAAGTATTTTGTATAAACCCTTTTGGGAAGAGCTTCCTCTTCTCCTTTTCTTGGATAATAATAAACTGTGTAGCCATCTCCATTTTTAGACGCGTTTATTATATCCTGGAGTATATAGTTTCCTTTTTTATCTTGAAGCTTTATTCTGTTTGTTCCCTCCGCGGATGAGCCTAATAGGACAATAGTTTCTCCTTTAGAGTCATAAACAAAAAGATAGCCATCCTTTCCAAACTCCATAGCTCTGATTGCACTTGCTGCTAACTCTTTTGCTGAAGTTTTACCATATTTATCTTGTTCTGAATAAAAATAGTCAGCAATTGAGTAAGCTGATTCAACTTGTCCCTTTATTAATTGGTCAAAATCCTCATTGAGTTTGTTTTCAATAACAGAAATATGATTTTCTCCAATGTTATTAATTTCTACAATTGATAGGATTCCCAAAGTAGTACCTGTAACGACGAGACAAATTACAATTATTGTTATTATTTTTGAACGTATCTTTCTCATATTTTATTATAGAAATCTTAATCCTGCTATTCAATATAAATTAATAATATTTAACTATAATAAAATATGTATAGTACGAATATTGATTCTTAAAGTTCTTTTATACGTATGCAGAGATTATTTTTCTATATTTTTTTGACAATTTTCACAAAGACCCCATACATATAGGTGGGTTCTTTCCGCAACAAATCCTGAAGGAAGTTCTCCGTCTTCGGTTCCTTTTATATGAGGAAAATCATATACTGCTCCACATTTACGACATTTAAAATGTCCGTGACTGGAAACATCAGCATCATATCGACCTTCGTCCATTTCAATTGTAATAGGAACAGTAATCTTTTTTTCTACAAAAAGATTAAGTGTATTATAGAGTGTTGTTTTTGATAGTGTTGGAATTAGATCATGCAAATCAGAATATAGTTTATCTACTGTCGGATGATTTTTATTTGTTATGAGGTATTCATATATTTTTAGCCGTTGAAGGGTTGGTTTTATACCGGCTTCTTCCAGTAGGCTTTTTATATCTATTTCTGTCTTGTCTGTCATAATTTTATGGGGAGGGTAATTCCTCCCCAATGCTCCTTATATCTTTTCTAGTTGAAATATCTTTTAAGAAGACCAAGGAAGGCTGAGCCGTGTCTTGCTTCATCCTTACACATTTCATGAACAGTATCATGAATTGCGTCATAACCAAGCTCTTTAGCTCTTTTGGCAATAGCTAATTTCCCTTCGGTTGCGCCTTTTTCTGCTTCAACTCTTAATTCAAGGTTTTTCTTGGTATCCGCATAAACTACTTCACCTAAAAGTTCAGCAAAACGTGAAGCGTGATCTGCTTCTTCAAATGCGATTCGTTTATATGCTTCTGCTACTTCAGGATAGCCTTCTCTGTCAGCCTGTCTACTCATAGCCAAGTACATTCCAACTTCGCTGCATTCTCCTGCAAAGTTCTCTCTTAACCCATTAACGACTTCTTCGTCAAGTCCCTGAGCAACACCGATCTTATGAGAATCAGCCCAGACTATACCGTCGATTCCTTCGCTTTTAGTAAATTTAGTTTTATCTGCTCCACACTGAGGACATTTTTCTGGAGGTTCCGGACCTTCATAAACATAACCGCAAACTGAACAAACCCATTTCATCTCTCATACTCCTTTTTCTTCTTTATTAGAAGAATTTTGTAATAGTTTTATATTTGTAACGATTACAAATTAGTATAAATAACAAATCAGATCAAGGCATTTTTTAATTTTTTTTGAATCCAAGCAAATTTATATTCTTCGATCTGAAAAAATTGAGGTTTGAAAAGATAATGAAGTGTACAAATAGGATGCTAATAAAAGAATAAGTTCAAAAAACTATTAAGCAATAAGAAAATTGATATTGATTGTGGAAGTTCCAGATTTTTACAGGATTAGAATCTAAGTCTCTAAAAAAGGCCTGGATTAAGATTCAATGCCAGGCTTTGTTAAAAAATTAAAGCATTTTGTCTAGAAAAGTTTTTATTCTTGGATGATCAGGATTGTTAAAAAGTTTCTGAGGTTCCGCGGCTTCAATAATGTTTCCCTGATCCATAAAAATAACACGATCAGACACCTCTCTAGCAAAAGACATCTCATGGGTGACAATAATCATTGTCATTTTGTCTTGAGCTAAAGCCTTGATTACATTTAAAACTTCACCAATCAGTTCCGGATCTAGCGCGCTTGTAGGCTCGTCAAAGAGCATTACATCTGGTTCCATTGCAAGAGCTCTGGCAATAGCTACTCTCTGTTTTTGTCCGCCGGATAAATAACACGGGTATTCATCACGCTTGTCGCTTAAACCTACTTTTGCAAGAAGTTCTTCTGCATGTTTTACAGCCTCTGCTTTTGACTTTCCCGCAACAATAACCGGGGCTTCAATAATATTTTCCAAGGCAGTTTTATGTGGAAACAAATTAAAGTTCTGGAAAACCATACCTAGCTTGCTGCAATTTTTTCTTATTTGAGGTTCCGCGATATGTTGCTGTTTGCCTTCTACATTAAGAGCAATGGCCTGATCTTCAATTAAAATATTTCCTTCTGTTGCTTTTTCAAGGTAGATCAAACATCTAAGCAGGGTACTTTTTCCTGAGCCTGAAGGCCCAATAATAGAAATAGTCTCTCCCTTTTCAACTTCAAGATTGACATCTTTTAAAACCTTCAGATCTCCAAAGCTTTTGTGCAAATTTTCTACCTTAATCATGGGATTACTCATAAACAGAATACCTCTTTTCAAGCTCTCTAAAGATCAGAACAACAATATAATTCAATATAAGATAAATAATTGCCGCAATAATAAAAGGGCTTATTGTAAAGTCTCTTGATACAATTTCTTTGGAGTTTCTTAAAACCTCTCCAATACCCAGAACAACAACGAGGGCGGTATCCTTTACGAGAGTGATCGCCTCATTTGCAATAGGAGGAAGCACTCTTTTAAAGGTTTGAGGTAGAATTATTCTGACCATCATCTGGCGGTAATTCATTCCCAGTACCCTTGATGCTTCATACTGGCCTTTATCAATAGACTGAATGCCTCCACGGAAGATCTCTGTAAAGTACGCGCCGTAGTTTAAAATAAAGGTAAGTACAGCTGCTGTAAAACGTTGAAACCGTAGCCCAGGTATAAAGATTGGCAATCCGTAATAAACGAAGAAGATCTGTAATAACAGTGGGGTTCCTCTTACAATTGAGGTATAAAAACCCATAATAACTTTTAAGACTTTAACCTTTGAAGTTTTTGCCATAGCGCAAATAAAGCCTAAGGGCAGAGAAAATAAAAGAGTTAAAGCGAATAGTTTAAGGGTAGTGGTACACCCCTGAAGGATGTACCACGTAGATTCTAATAAATAAGCCATTAACGCTCTAAGAGAATATCTTCAGCAAACCACTTTTTTGATATCTCTGCGGCTGTACCGTCTTTTACCATTTCATCAATAGCATTATCGACAGCGGCAATAAAGGCTGTATCACCTTTTCTGAATCCAATACCGTATTCTTCTTCCGCAAAGAAATCTTCTGCTACAGAATATTTGTCGGTTTTGTCAGAAACATAATATCGGCCCATAATCTCATCTGCTACAACAGCATCAATTCTTCCTGTACCAAGATCCATCAAAGCCTGAACATTATCCTGATATTTAACTAATTCACCAAGGCTTTCTACTACTTCAGGAGCACTGTTTACAGCATCTTCAGCACTGGAACCAAGCTGTATGCCAACTTTTTTACCGGCCAAATCTGTCTTTAGATTAATACCGGAGCCTGCCTGAACAATGATGATCTGACGGTTTGCGATATATGGTTTTGAAAAGTCGATTTTTTCTTTTCTCTCATCGTTAATAGTAAGACCGTTCCAGATAATATCAATATCTTTACTGTTAAGATCCAGAATTTTTGCGTCCCAGTCAATTGGCTGAAGCTTAAGTTCTACCCCAAGTCTTTTGCAAACTTCTTTTGCAAGATCAATGTCAAAACCTGTGATCTCGCCGTCATCACCGCGAAACCCCATTGGAGGAAAGTTGTCATCAAGACCAAGAACAATATTGCCTTTGTCCATAATATAGTTTAGAGAATTATCTCCATCTGTTGCTGCTTCCTGGCTACCCCCAGCAAAAACAGCAGATGCTAATACAAGCATCAGTAAAATTGAAGCGATTTTTTTCATTTTTATCTCCTAAAAAATTCTGCCGTGCAACAATAAAAAACACAAATGTGTTTTTATCATTACTTTTTTATAAAATATTTATGAGCAATTATAATAGTGCGATACTTCTATGTAAATAACAATTATAGACTGTATGCGATTCTAAATATAAATATTCTAAAGAAATTCTTTTTCTCTTTTTCAAAGAGGGCTTTAAAGTTATAGCTATAGATTGAAATGAATTAAAATTTATGGATATATTGAACTAAATGCATCTGAAAAAATATAAAGGAATTCTGTCTGCTCAAAATGGCATGAATATAAGCCGTGGCTGTCTTCATGGCTGTATATACTGCGACTCAAGAAGCATCTGCTACCAGATAAATCATGATTTTGAAGATGTTGAAATAAAAGTAAACGCGCCGGAACTTTTAGAAGAAGCTCTTCGGAAAAAACGTAAAAAATGTATGATCGGAACTGGAGCCATGAGCGACCCCTATATTCCAATTCCCGAGAACCTTAAAAAAATCAGGCAATGCCTTGAAATAATAGAAAAATATGGTTTTGGCTTATCTATTCTGACAAAATCAAATCTTATTTTACGGGATCTTGATATCCTTAAAAAAATAAATAAAAAAGCAAAATGTGTTGTACAGATGACTCTTACAACCTATGACGAAGAGCTTTGCAAAATTATTGAGCCTAATGTGGCGACTACTAAAGAACGTTTTAAAGTTTTAAAGATAATGCGTGAAAATGGAATTGAAACAGTAGTTTGGGTGTGTCCTATTCTTCCTTATATAAATGATACACCAGAGAATATTAATGGCATTATGGATTACTGTATTGAAGCTGAGGTGAACGCAATACTTGTTTTCAATATGGGAATGACACTCCGGGAAGGAGACCGTGAGTACTATTATAAAAAGCTTGATCAGCATTTTCCTGGGCTTAAAGAACAGTATAAAAAGCGTTATGGAAACAGTTACGGCATTTTAAGTCCTCGCAATAAAGAGCTTATGCAGCTTCTTTACAGAAGATGCGCTGGAACTGATATTCTCTGCGGAAGCAATGATGTTTTTAAATATTTGCAAACCTTTGTTGATAAAACTGAGGCTGACCAGTTGGAGTTATTTTGAAAAAGCTATCAAAAATATTGAATTTACAAATAGATTCCAATATAAAGCTGAATCTGTTTTTTGAAAACCTTGATAACGTAATAAATATAAATAAAGAATTTAAGGCAGAAATCCTGTCTCTAAAAAAAGGATCTGTAAATCTTTTTGCTATGGCTGATGTAGCAGTGAAGGTTATGGCTGAAAGGGTTTATTCTATAAATCAGTACATACAGTTATCAGAAGAAAACCTTAAAGAATTAAAAGATATTTATATCATAACGTATACAAAATTGAATCAAAATAATTTTGATGAGGTCATGAGGCAGCATTTTAAAAGTCTTTCTGTATGGCTTGCTGATTTTTATCCAGAAAATTACATTAAATTGTTAAGATCCAATCCTCGTCTTGGGACGGTCGTGAATAGTGAGTATTCTACAGATTTTATTACAGAGATTTATGATGTTAAACTTACGGAGCTCAACGAGCCTGTTCTTGATATAGGCTGTGGAAAGAATGCCGGACTTGTGTCAGCTGTTAAGGTTGCGGGAAAAGATGTTCTTGGAATTGATCGGCTTTTAAATGTGTCTATTGATGAAGTAAAAGAGCAAAGCTGGATGGATTTTGATTTTAAAAGCCGTTCATGGGGAACCATTTTTGCCAATATGAGTTTTACAAACCATCTTGTATATGTTTTAAAAAATAACCGGGCAGAAATTTTAAACTATTTTCTAAAATATAAAGAAATTATTGAGTCTTTAAAAGTTGGCGGCATATTTTATTACGCGCCCTCTCTAGAGTTTATTGAACAGCGGCTTGATAGTAATTATTATCTTGTAAATAGAAGAATAATAAATGGAACAGGCGTTAGTATGATTAAGAAAAAGAAAGGTGAATTATGAAATACCCTGAACTTACAGTCAGCGCAATAATTTTCAATAAAAATGATGAAATCCTGCTATGCAGATCTCACAAATGGGACAATAAATACATAATTCCTGGCGGTCATGTCGAGTATGGAGAAAAATTGGAAGACGCGCTTCGAAGGGAAATTCTCGAAGAGACCTCACTTCAGATAACTGATATTAAGCTGCTGGGTATTAAGGAATGTTTTTACAGTAATGAGTTTTATAAGGAGCGGCATTTTTTATTTATTGATTATACCTGTAAAACTGATTCTATAGATGTTGTCCTGAATGATGAAGCAGAAGAGTTTGCCTGGGTAAGTCTGAACGATTTGTCTGATTACCAGTTGGGAGGTTTTACAGACTCTCTTTTAAAGAAGTTAATAAGTAAAGAAAATGAAGAAGATTCTGGTGAAAGAATTTTCTATAATCATAAAGCCTCTTTCAAAACTTCCTAAGTTTTGAAAGAGGCTTTATGATTAAGATATCGATTGGCTTTTAAGACTCAGAGACCTTAGACTCAAACTTTCTGAAAAGCCAACAATAATTTCCTATAAAATAAAGCTGTTTTTTATGCTGGTCTACTATCTTCTTGGATTGTGAAGATTAATCCTCTATTTTCACAAATTTTCCATATAGTATACAGATAATAATCGATAAGATTGAACTTGCAATAAACAGGTAGCCTGAGTTAAATGGAATGTACTCAAATAATAGCCCATAGATTGCCTGACCAATTGGCTGCACTATCATACAAATACAGGAAACAAGCGCAATAATTTTTCCAATTAATTCCTGCGGACTCACTCTCTGGATAAACGCCATACCTACAACTGTAAAAATTGTACAAAGAAGCATAAGGGCAAAACAGGATAATAAAATAATCATGTATCCTGTATGCTTTGGCATTTTGGATATTAGCACAAGACCTATTGGAACCATTGTAAGTGATGCCGCAAAAAGAACTGCCGGGGACTTTTTCATCTTTAGCCTGTTTCCAAAGATTCCGGCAATAATGCCACCCGCAAGACTTCCCGCGGCCATTGCTCCTTCAGCAAAGCCGTAATATCTATTGCCAGTATCAGAAGAAAAGCCCATTTTTTGTGTTATTACAATGGGCAATCCAATTATTATAAGTGTAGATAAAAATAGGTTGAAACCGGCAATGACAACAGATACTTTTCCAACTTCCGGCTGGGTCTTAAAAGTAAAGATAAAGCTCTCTTTCATATCCTGTGCTGCTGTTTTTAGAATATTTTGAGTTTTGGCTCGTTTAATAAATGGAATCTTTATAAAGGTTTCCATTATTGCTGAAAGAATAAAGCAGCCGGCGCTGATATAAAGAAGAGGGTAGATCCCTAATGATACAAAAAGGATTCCTCCCAGAACGGGGCCGGCTAATTGAGACAGAGAGTTCGTCAGGTTTATTACCGCGTTTCCGCTTGTAAGATTTTCTTCTGAAAGTAGTGCCGGAATGCTAGCCTGAACAGCAGGCTGGTATGCTCCCTGAATACCGTAGAGAAGTATCAGCGTGGATAAAATAATAATGACTATATCGAACCTTCCTATGCAGAATGCTGTTAATAATGTAACTCCAGCTGTAATTGAGTCGAGGACAACCATTATTTTTTTCTTATTTCTCCTGTCTGCCAGCATTCCGCCAACTGGTGCAAGCATTATAAGCGGAATAAAAGCTATCGCTGATACCATACCGAAAAGTGCCGGAGAGCCTGTTTTATTCAGTAGATATAACGGAAGAGCAAAGCGTAGAATAGCATTTCCGAATAATGAAATGATTTGTCCTATGACAACCATAATAAAGTTTTTATTAAACATTTATGTGTTCTCCTTCAAAAATTATTACTAAAAAGCAAATGTACATACCAACCGTTGGTATGTATTAAGGTAAAAAAAATATAAAAGAACTATAAATCCGGATTAACCAGCAGCTCTTTATCTGTTTGCAACAAGCTTCTTAAGTTCTTTAAGCCTGTTTTGTATAGACTCTGTTTCCAAAAAATCTATTCCCATTCCCTTTAATGTCTGTATAAAAAAAGCAATTTTATTCTCGATATCATCTTCTTTCATAGGGTATAGAAGAGGGTTTAGCCATATATTAGTCATTAAAATAAAAACTTGTGCCAGTTCTTTTGGATAGTCAGTTTTTATCGAACCATCAGCAGCTGCTTCTATAATTGCAGGTTCTATGTATTTAGGAATTATTTCTTCAATTGCCATTTTCATATGAACTGACAGAAAGCGCGGGTTTGACAGAAAGTTAGGCGACACTGAAAATATTTGAGAGTGTACAGGTGTATCTAAAGAACTAAAAACCATTTTTTGAAGTTTTTCGGCTCCTGTCAGTGTCTTGCTATTTAAAATTGCAATCATTTCCTTTCCTATTTCAGCTGAAAGTCTATTGTAGATGGTCAGGAAAATATCTTCCTTTGATTTAAAATGATGGTAAATAGCTCCCTTACTCAAGCCTCCAAGGTTATCGATAATATCCTGAATAGAAGTCTTCTCGTATCCCTTTTCGATGAAGAGTCTTATCGAGACTTTTAAAATTAGTTCTACTGTTTCTTCTGGATATTTATTTCTTGCCACGCGATGTTGTCCTTATAGTGATACATACTATTGGTATGTATTTAGCATTTTTTCAAGTTTGTTACAAGAGGACGAAGAAGTAATTGCAGAGCTAATACTGTTAATTGTTTGCTAATAGTTAAAAATGATAATTAGCACTTGGATATATATGAATATAGCAATATACTATATGTATGAAAAAGATTAATTTATTTATTATATTTTATTTATTTGTTGTGTCGCTTGCTGCCTATTCTTTAGATGATTGGGATAGGGCTGTTAATATTTATAATCAGAATTCTTACTTAAAAGCACATCAGGTTATTGTCACATCTAAGACTTTTAATGATGAAGGTGTTGCCGATAAGAATGTCCAGCAGTTTTTTAATATGAAATATAATGGAAAAGAAGAGCCTGAGATGATAATAGTTAAAGCTACAGAAGATGGTAAGGATACTACAGAGCGAGTTAGAAAACTGGCTAAAAAAAGGGTAAATAGTGTAGATTCGAGTATAACCCAAAAATATGAAGGAATTACTGATCACCCTTTAAATCCTGATTTTCAGGATAGAATAAAAAGAACTCAGCGTAAAGATAAGGTTCTAAAAGACGGGTATTTATGTACTGTCTGGGATTTTGATTTTGATTTAAATGATAATTATTATGGAAAAGGAACTGCCTGGATAGATTCAAAAAGTGGCAGGGCCATTTTTATAGAATATGGCATTAAGCCTGATTTTCCTCTTGTTCGAAATTTTACTATGCGGCTTGAATTTGATTCTGATGGAGGTGACAGCTGGGTTACCAGGAAATTGACAATGAAAGGTGATTTTATTTTTCTGCTTTTAAACAAGAGTTTTGAGTCGTCTACTGAAATGCTTGATTGGCAACCCGAAGAAATTGGCAACTACCATTTTGGAATAAGTGACGCTTCAAATTTACAGTAAAAGAAAATAATTATATTTATACTCCTTATGAGTTTTGCTTTCAGATGCATAAAATTAAATAAAAGTATATTATTTAATTGTTTTTAATTTGAAGGAGAACAAATGAAAAAAATATTCAAATCTATGGTAATGTTATTGATTGCAATGTCTTTCTTTACATCCTGTCTATGCTTTCCACCTGAGCCAAAGCATGATCGTCATAATGAGGGAAGGCCTGGTGCATCCAGACAAGATCCATCGCATAAACCTGGAGGCCCTTCAGATAGGGATAAGGATTCTCATGGGCCAGGAAAAAGGTCTGTTTATTAAAGTCTAATCTTTAAGTGTTTAATGGCCGCAAAAAGTTCGAAAAATAGATGTTTTTCAGAAAACTTGTCACAAAAAGCTCTCAGATCTGTCTAATTAATCAAACTATAGAATATAGAGGTATTTATATGACTAATTTTTTGATTTCACTTGCCTTAGGTCTGGGAGCTGCTGCTATTGATACTGTTCCGATGATTATAAAGAAACTTGATAGAACTTTTATAATATCAGCTTTTTTTGTCTGGATTGCTTTAGGGATTATCATTCCGGCTTGTAAATTGATTCCAATTTCATGGCTCAATGGTTTGGTCACCGCGGCTCTTGTTGTTATTCCGGTTATCTGTCTTGTAACAAAACTTGATAGAGAAGCTATTCCGATGATGGCCGCGACAACTGTGATACTTGGTTCATTAATAGGTCTGCTATCTAATATCCTTATTAAATAGAAAGACTACAGCCAGCTTCCGCAAGTTGATTAAGCTTTTCTTTTAGAGGTTTATCAATTTTTGCGGGTTTATTGATGAACGGATTACTTCTGAATGCCTCAGCAGCTTCATCTATCTCATTCATTGAAGCAAGGTAATTTCTTATTGATGTTGATTCTGTATGATGAAGAAGCATGTCTGGATTAATCCGTTCACGTTCAAGAGCTACTCCTATTCTTTTTCTGCATTGACAAGTTGCGTCAGGACTAAGAAGACCGCAGTTTAACTTCATAAAGTTTTTAATCTTTCTTGAGGCTCTGGATAAACGCTGTCTGTAAGCTTCTTCTGTTGTTCCGCAGATTACTGCACCGTCCTTGCTGCTAAAATCGAATATATTTCCTAAAATAAAGGCAAATCTTTCTTCCGGAGACAGACATTGAAGCATTGCCTTTGTGCAGCCTATCTTTACCTGTTCAACATAGATTTTCATTTCATCTTTTGAGAGGCCCATTTCGTTTTCAAATGGAGAGTAATTGTTGACGTCCTGTTCAAAGAGTTCAAAAGAAATTTGTTCTTTTGATTTCTTTTTCTTCTGATCTACTAGATAGTTATAGGCTATTCGGTAAATCCATGTTCCCAGTGATGATTCATGTCTGAATGACTCTTTTGCCGAATTGGCTTTGGCAAAAATCTCCTGAGTTGCATCTTCTGCAAGAGTTTCATCGTGCAGAAAGTTTAACGAGAGGTTGTAGACCATTTTCCAGATCTTTTCAATCTCATTGTCTGTGTTACAATTCATGCCATCTTTTTTATCAGTTTTAAAAAGAATTGGCAATAATTGATCAGTTCGATGAGAGTAATTTATAAATATTTATGCTATTTCAGAT
>JAQQAK010000043.1 GCA_028527945.1 Spirochaetaceae bacterium | reverse complement strand
ATGGTCAGCCAATTATAATTAAGCCTGGAATCTTCAAAGAATATAATATTTCTCTTGTCAATCATTCTCTAAAAGATATTGATTATGATGATACTATAGAATCTCTTATTGCTCAGAAAAAACAAGCAGAACAAGCTAAGGCTGTAGCCATTACCAATGCTGAAAAGGCTCTTCAAGATGCTATTACAGCAGAAGCTCAGGGACAGGCTAGAATAGCTCAGGCTAAAGCCGATCAGGAAGTAGAAAAAATTACTGAAGTAACACAAGCCGAGAAGAATAGAGATGTTGCAGTTTTAAAGGCTGAGCAGGAGCTGAAAGTTGCTGAGCTAAACAGGCAAAAAGCCGAGCAGGATGCCCAGGCAGAACTTGTAAGAAAAAGAGCTGATGCAGAGGCTAATAAATTGTTGGTAACTGCTGGTCTTACTCCACAACAGAAGCTTGATGGTCAGATAAAGATTGCAGATCTTGTATCTAAAAATCTTGCTACTGGTATTGCCCAGGCAGATTTTCCTCGAATTGTTGTAAACGGCGGTGCTGAAGACTCTTCAGGCGGCGGGGTTGATCTTGTTACAATGATGGGACTTAATCAAGCAATGGAATTAGTTGACAAGATGTCTGCTAATTCAGTCAAATAAAAAAAATCTTTTATTCGCCGGGAAGGTTTAATACCACGACCTGCTTTAGCAGGATTCTACATGCGGAATCTTCTATTTGGAAAGAGTATTTTTGTGTTGGGTAGAAAGCGGCGACCGTCTAAACCCATTACTTGCAGAACCAACCTGTGTTTGCTTTGCTTCAGAGTGGTTGATTTTATAAAAAACACAAGGCCTCGAAAGTCTTGTGTTTTTTTATAGGTAGCAGTATGGTCTCTGGATGTATGGGGCGGAATCGTCCTTACTTCTAAAAGAATCAAGGATATTCAAGATTGGTCTGATTATCAAAAGCAAATGATATTGAGTTTGCTTAACTCCGGTTCTGCCAATAATGTATTAACCTCTTCTGAGAATATTGTGTTTATGATCTATCGCGGACAAGGTCGTGGCCTTTGGAATGGTGGAAGGAAATATAGTAAATATGGAAAAGGAAAGCTTGTTCTATATAAAGAACAACTCAAATTTATTCCGTACACGTCTAAAGCCCCTCTTGCTTTTGATACCCGGGAGCTGGAATGATATGTAGAAGGTTTAAATAAAGATTTCAGTTTTCATTACAGAGGACAGCGGTATAAATTCCTTATTCCAAATAGTAATTCTGTAAAATATCTGCATTATTTACTGTTTATTCATGGAAAGGTTCCGAAAACAGATTTAAAAAGTGAATGCCTGAGTCCTTCTATAGGAAAAGGTTTCTATTGCTTTTAATAGCTTTCTGTAAAAAGGCATAAGTGGATATCTAAGAGGCTATAGTTTCTATAGAGTTTTGTTAGTTAAGTAGGATGTTTAGTTTTTGTTTGGTACGAATAACTAAACTCCATGAGATATTTCATATGAGGCTTTTTAAAAACTTAGGAAGTTTTGAAAGAGCCTCATCTATGTTTTTTTATATTCCAAAAAGTATTCGACGAATTTTTTCAGGGATAGGTTTGTATGGTGGAAATCGTGTAGAGGAAACTTTTCCTTGTTTGGCGAGTTTTATCCCCTTTGTATGGGTAAAGGTTTCAAATCCCCACTTTCCATGATAGTTTCCTCGTCCACTGGTCCCTCTTCCGCCGAAGGGGAGGTTTGGGTCTGAAATCTGTAGAATTGTATCGTTTATTGCTCCTCCTCCAAAGGGAATTTCTGTGATAATACGTTTCTGAAATTGTTTGTCGTTAGAAAAACAATATACAGCTAAAGGATTTGAGTTTACACTAATGATTTTCTTGATTTCATCAAACGATTTCCATGACAGTATAGGCAGTACGGGGCCAAAGATTTCTTCCTTCATTGACAAAGAGTCCATGTTGGCTGTCATAATTGTTGGCTCAATAAATAATATATTCCTATCTGATTGCCCTCCATAAATCGTTGACACTTCATTTATCATATCTGTTAAGCGATCAAAGTGTTTTTGATTAACAATACGTCCATAGTCAGGACTTGATTTTGGATCTTGTCCAAAGAACTCAACAAGAGTTTCTTTCAGGGTATTTAAAAAATTTTCTTTTATGTTTTCATGTATAAGAATGTAATCCGGTGCTATGCAGGTTTGTCCAGCATTAAGAAATTTTCCCCATGCTATACGTTTTGCCGCGAATTCAATATTGGAATCTTCATCTATTATAACAGGGCTTTTCCCTCCCAGTTCGAGTGTTACATCGCTGTGGGACCGTGCTGCTTGTTCTGCTACAAGCGCTCCAACTTTTGGACTACCTGTGAAAAAAATCTTGTCATAGCCTGAATTTAGCAGAACTTTGGCTGTTTCGGCGTCTCCCAAAACTACTTTAACCATTTTGGGTTCAAAGGCTTCTTGGAGCATTGAACATATAACCTCCGCAGTTTTTGGTGCTAACTCAGAAGGTTTTACTGTTACTCCATTACCGGCTGCTAATGCTGAAACAAGTGGAACTAAAGTTAACTGAGCAGGATAGTTCCATGGCCCTATTATTAATGCTGCGCCGAATGGTTCTCTTACTATTAGACCTCTGTTTATAATGCCTGTATGTTTTGGTTTTATCCATTTTTTTAATTGCTTTTTTGCGTATCGAATTTCATGGATAATTAATGATAATTCTGATGAATATGATTCCATCGACGGTTTTCCCAAATCGTCAGCCAGTGCAGATAATAGCTGTTCTCTATTTAGTTTTAAAGCCATTTCTAACGTATTAAGAGCCGCTATACGTGTTTTAGGATTTCGGTTTAAATTGTTGAAGGCCCATGCTCTGTGTTCTTCAACAATAAGTTTTGCTTGAGAATGTTTCATTTAGTTTACTCCTTGATTGTTTTTTTCAAGGTAGTAGTTTATGGATAAGTTTTCCTTTACCTATGTTAAGAACGTATCTTTCGAATGCGGCTAAGGCTTACATCTGTCATTCCAAGATATGAAGCAATATCCTTTAGTCTAAGCCTGTTGTTAAGATCCGGATATCTCATGACAAAATCTTCATATCGTTCAGAAGCGTCCATTGTTAGCAGACATGATTCATGATGAACTTTCTCTATCAAAACATTTTCTATTGTTTTTCGCGCCATGGTATTCCATAACGAGTTTTGTTCAATCCCTTGTAGATAATTTTGCCGGTCAATAAACAGTATTCTTGAGTCTTCAATTGCCTGAATGAAGTAGCTGCTAGGCTCTCCAGTTATTAATGCTGCAAAACTTGTGACATATTCTCCTTCGGACGCAAAGGTTTTTACATGTTCGCGGCCCTCATTGTCTATATAGAAGAAGCGGAAAAGACCTTTGACTATAAAGCCCATACCTCCTGCCTTCTCTCCGGCGCGTTGGACGTATTCATTTTGTTTGTAGGTTCTTGGTTTCCAGTATTTTTCTGCAAGTATCTTGTGTTCAGTATTAACTGCCTGCCATCTTTCTATAGATGAGAAGAAGTAATTATAATCATCCATGATGCAAGTATAGCTTAATGACGTAAAATGTTCTAATCAATGTAAATGTATTTTTGTAATTGACATGTATCAAAAAGATATATATCATTTAGATGTAAAACTGCTTAATTAACTGGAGAAAGAGAATGCCGAAAGAAAACAGGACAAAGTATGTAATTCTTGGTTTGTTGAATCATGAAGATTTAACCGGCTATGATATAAAGAAGCAGGTAGAGAATAATCTTTCAAACTTTTGGGATATCAGCTATGGGCAAATTTATCCTGAATTAAAAAAACTTGAAAATTATAAGTTTATCAGTTGCAGAATAGATAACTCTGAAAATGGTTCCTTAAAGAAAATATATTCGATAACAGAGACGGGGCGGACAGAGCTAATTAGCTGGCTTGAAAGCTCAACCAGGGATGAAAGAATAAAATTTGAGTTTTTGCTGAAACTCTATTTTTCTGCTGAGATCAAAAAAGATATTACTATTAAAAATATAGATGATTTTATAGACAGACATTCTAACAAAATAAAATTATACGAAAAGTTTGATAGTAATTTATCTGCCGCCCTGGATAATAAGGATCATAAATACAGATATTTGACTCTTTTATTCGGTATCTACATGGAAGAAGCATTTGTAAAGTGGGGGAATGAGGCAAAAACTTTTTTGGAGAATGTGGATGATTAAAAACGGTATAATAATTCCTGTTTTAATATTGCTGCCAAACCTTCTTATTGTTATTTATAAGGGTGAAATAGAAACAAGCGGCAACAAGGCTCATATTATTCTAACTGTACTGGAAAATCTTTCACGGTTTGGAACTGTAATTCTTCCTATTTTTTATAAGATAAATATGGATGGGCCTTTTTACAAGCTTCTGACTCTTGCCATGATTCTGTTGCTGGTTCTGTATTATATTGCCTGGATAAGGCTTGTTAGATTCAATTTTGAAAGAGAATATTTTCTCAAGAGGCTGATAATCCCCCTTCCTCTTGTTTTTGCGCCAACGGTATTTCTTATACTCTCTTCAGTTGTTTTGAAATCTATACCCATGTTGCTATTTTCTATCGTATTTTTAATTTTTCATTATCTGGTTTCAAGAATTGAATTATAAGGAGAAGAGGACTATGAAATTCAAAAGACAATACCTTCTAAATGGTGGACTTCTATTATTAATTGCTATGTTATGGAATATTATCTTTTATGCAAAACTACCTGAAGTTTTTTTAATAGAAAATTTTACTAAAAATATTCCTCGTATCATTCTTACTTTTGAAAGTATTTTTAGATATATAACTTTTACATTTACCTTTTTCATTGTCATTGAACTTAAAACGAGATTGCAGAAGGCTGGTCTTTTAATTTTTATTATCGGAATAATCATTTATTTTTCTTCATGGTCAATTCAGATGTTTGCTCATGAAAGTATGTTTGCAACCAGTTTTATAGGATTTTGTGCTCCCGCCTATACAGCTATTATATGGCTACTTGGAATAGGTTTATTGAGTGCTAATAAATATAAAAGAATGATATTTATTCCAGTATCGTTAATTTTTATTATGCTACATACAGTTCATATTATTATTGTGTACAAACAATATTTTTAATATTCTTTCAAATCGGCTATAGTCTCATCATTTCATTTTCATAGTCTAGTGAGGCTCTTTAAAAACTGATATGTTGTTTTAGCGTTTTTTGTAAGACAGGTTTTTCTTTTTTAATTACATGATTGGGAGGGGGGGGGGACTGATAATCTTGACAGCTTTTTTAGAGGAATATATTATACAACTGGACAAATAAATATATGGAGGTAATAATGAAAACAAAATGCCTTTTTGGGGTTCTGATTGTTTCAGTATTATGTTTCTCATCCTGCCTTACAATGATGTCTGAGCTTGCGGACAGCTCGAAGGAAGAACCGGCAAAGACTGAACAGATAGAAGCAGCAATGAATGAAGATGAGTATGCTGTATGGATGCTTGGTATGGTTCAGTACTATTTAGACACAGACTGCGTTAATGAGGCTAATTACCTGTTAAGCGATCTTGAAGGACAAACCGCTCTTTATAATGATGAAATAACGGCATTAAGAACAAAGATTAATAGTCATTATTCTCCAGAAGCAGAAGACTCTATTTACAACAGTGATGTGCTGAGACGGATTAAGTATTACAATGGTAAGTACGGTTATATCGATTCAAGGGGAAATTGGGTCATCGAGGCTCGTTTTGACAGGGCTGAAGAATTTTCAGATGGCCTGGCACTTGTAACAATAAAAGACAAAAGATTTTTTATAGATCGCGAAGGGAATACCGTTCTGGAAGAGAAGGCCTGGGATGATCTTTACTTTGCCGATGCCCAGAAGAAAACTGTGTTGTTGAGAGATCGCAACATTAACTACACGGAAATACCCTATGAAGGTACTTATGAACTGCCCTTTGACAGAACAAGGTTTAAATTCCTCGGCGGATTTCATGATGGGCTGGCGCGATGTTCTATAAAAACAGATTTGGCAGAAACCAGCGATTCCGAGTATGTCAGCGGGCGATCGGGCTTTGTTTATATAAACAAGACGGGGGACGAAGTATTTTTTCTGCCGGACGGGAATCTTATCAAGTATTATAAGGAGCAGGCCATGTCTCCCCATGATTTTTCAGACGGTCTCGCCCTTGTTGAATTCAGTTTCTGGGGTACAAAAAAGGACCTTTATGGTTATATAGACACGAAAGGAAGCAAGTTTATCGAACCGCAGTTTGACAAGGCCTTTGATTTTCAAAACGGAATGGCATGTGTCATGTATCCCAATACAAAGAAATACGGTTTTATAGATACAACCGGAAGGGGCGCAATCAAGCCTTCTTATCACAAAAGCGGCGAACTCTATTTTTTCAGCGATGGTGTTATCACCTACCACGATAGTGAAAGGGGCGTCTACCAGTATGATACAAACGGAGTCGAGATTCTGGATAACTGGGACAGATCTGGTGATGAAGCAGACTATGTCAGGAGACTCACTCCGCACCAGAACGGTCTGACCGGTGTTATAGTTCATCGTGGTGATTATCCGGATAACTATGATATTGTCATGTATCTTGATAAAAACAAGACTCCGGCAATTGTTCTTGCCCCATCTGGAGACGATATGTATAACAAATACAAACAGTATGACGACATATCTACCTTTTCAAACGGCCGGGCCTTTATACGCTTTGCCTCTGAATACTGGGGAGTTATTGATCTTCGTGGTAATTTCGTTATCCCCCTTCAGAATGAATGGTCATACAAGGGCCCCTTCTATAATGGCCTTGCTCCAATTGATATGAATGGAAATACTGCCTATATAAACAGAAGCGGAGAGATTGTATATTCTGAATAAGAAGAGGAATTAATTACTATAGCCATTTTGGGTATAATCTTGATGGCTATATTTTTTGAAATAAAATATATACACCCAGCCAAACATTATAACAGAAAAAAGTCTTCTATTAACAGAAGCCTTGCGCTGGTATATAATATGGAGAATTTTACAGGAGGAATTATATTATGGGGAGACCAAATCACTCAGACATAAAAAGGTCAGAGATTGTTCAATATGTTTATAAAGCTATACAAGATCATGGAATAGAGGGGGCTACTCTTTCAACAATAGCCTCTTATATGGATGGTCACAAGAGTCTTCTTACATATTATTTTAATACAAAGGAAGAGCTCTTTATTGCCCTTGTTGACTGGTGCATTGAGGAATATGAGAAATTCTATTTTGAATCGATCAAAGATATCACTGATTATCGTGAGAGATATGAAAAGAGTATAGAGCTAATCTTTAGCCGACAATGGCATGAAAATATCAATGTCAAGGTTTTTTATTCATGCCTTTATCTGTCAATGTATAATCCGAAGATCAAGATTCGCTTTAAGGATATGTATAGACGATTTCTTGAGAGCCTCGAATCAGAACTGACACTTTATAAGGAGAAGGGGTTAATTAACATAGACGATATATCCGGAACCGCTTCGTATATTCTAGCGATTGTAGAGGGCTTTGATCAACTCTGGATTACCATGGAAGATTCGCACGATTTTGAGAAGAGCAGTAAATTATTTCAGCAGCAGGTAAGGACAATGCTGGAAGGATAGGAAGGTATATGATGTTCAGATTTATTTTGTTTGTTATGGCAGGAAGGGTCAGGCGCGCTCTGAAAAAGAATAAGGCGCTTGGAATGCTTCTTGAAAATGAAAGGTTCAGTGTTTCTGTCAGAGCAAGGGACAAGGGATTTTGCCGGCAGTTTATCTTTGCGGATGGAACGTTCAGATCACCAAAGGGGAAAGCTTCTCCGGCAGATACCGAGATGGAATGGGGCAGTGGTAAAGCGGCAGTAAAGGCCCTTTCCAGCGGTGAGGCAGGCATTCTTGAGGCTCTTGGGCGCTCAAGTTTGATAATTAAAGGAAATCTTGAAAATTTCTTCAAGTTTACCGACATTTTACAGGCCTAATTTTTTGTATATTTATTATACGGCCAGACAAATAAAAAAAAGATAAGGAGATCAAGCATGGGATATTTTGGAACAGAAAAAGAAATAATTTTTGACAAACCGGTTCTTCCTGAAAAGAAAACAGACATAGAGACAGTGAAGAACAGAATCAAAGAACTTGATCATATGGATGTTGATCAAATTCGCGGCCATGTAATTTTTTACGCCACCCTTGCCATGGGAGACAGCTCAATTACCGAGGTTAGCAGATTTGCCTACAGCACCTTTATGGAAAAGAACATGGTAATGAAGGAATTTGCTCCCGGGCTTCAGAGAATTGAGCAGGAAGTAAAGCAGATGGCCAGGGAAATGATTGGGCTTAATAATCAAACAAGGGTAAAGCTGACAGAAGGCGGATCAGAGAGCCTCTTCTGCAGTATCAACAGCGCCTATCAGTGGTCAAAGATACACAAAAAGGGGATTGAAAAACCGGAGATTGTAGTTCCGTATACAATGCATGCCGCGGTAAGCAAGTGGTGCCATTACACAGATTTTACACTGAAAAGGGTTCCCGTTCGCAGTGATTATCGGGCTGATGTGAAAGCAATGGAAAAGGCAATAACAAAAAATACCATCTACATTGCAGGGTCCGCGCCGTGCTGGCCTTACGGATTGTATGATCCAATAGAAGAAATTGCCGAGCTCGCGGTAAAGAATAATATTTGGATGCATGTTGATGCCTGCCTTGGGGGGTATCAGGCCCCCTTTATAGAAAAGGCCAGCGGTAAGAAATTTCCCGCGTGGCGGATAGGTCAGGTTCCCGGGGTTCTTTCAATGTCAGCGGATATTCACAAGCATGGATACGCTGCCAAACCCCTTTCTTCAATATTTTATCGTGACAAGGATATTCTACAGTATCATGTGTATAACCCATCGGACTGGCCAGACGGCAAATACTCTTCAGAATCGCTGCTGGGGTCCTTTCCTGCCTCATCTGTAGCATCGGCATGGGCTGTAATGAATCATCTAGGAGTGGAGGGCTACCTGGAGCTCGCGCACAGAACACTTAGGGTTAGGGAGAAGTATATAAACGGAATTAATGCTATAAAGGGACTTAAAGCATGGGATACCGACATTGGTGTTCTATTGTTTGAAACCGAAGATATGGATACAATGGCGGTATTATCAGGCTTAATTCAGGAGCGGTGCTACGCCATTCCATGCTATCAGCCGATGAGGATAAAGATTGCACTGGATCCGGTCTCTGACGCGGTTGTTGAAAACTTTCTTGAAACCCTTGAGAGGGTAGTAAAGGGAGTCAAAGCCGGAACCATTACCTCCGAGTTTTTGACAAGGTTTATGTAGGCCGTGCTAAACGGCTCTTGATAGGGAAGGTAAATGAATAAAGATTTACTTGGCAAGTTTTATATTCGTGACGGCTCTGTTTTGGCTGTCACGGATGATACATCAATTAGAAAGAGCGGGGACGCTTATGAGGTTATCCGGCTTATAGGCGGAATGGCTCTCTTTCTTGATGAACACCTGAGACGGCTCCAGTTCTCAATGTCGTGTCTTGAAATGGAATATCCCGGCGATAAAATAATCCGGGATGCCCTGAAAAGGCTTTGTGACGCTAATTCAATCAGCTCAGCTAATATACTTGTTTCATTATTTCCTGATGGTGCAGGCATAAGTCTATGTGCGGCTTTTATTCCATTTATATATCCATCTTCTGAAGATTACCAGAATGGGGTAAGAATGAAGCTCTATCCGCACGATCGAGGTAAACCGGGAATCAAGAGGTTTGATGCTGATTTTCGCTCAAGTGTGAGTGATTTTATCCGGCAAAACAATATTTATGAGGCTCTTCTTGTTAACCAATTTGGGCTGATTACAGAAGGCAGCCGCTCAAATATCTTTTTTATAAGATCTGATGGTATAATTCTTACAAGCCCGATAAAGCAGGTACTTCCTGGAATTACCAGAGATCATGTTTTTAAAATTTGTGCTGAGTCAGGTTTTAAAGTTAAGGAAACAATGCTTCACCGGGAAGATCTTTGGCAGATGGAATCCTGTTTTATAACGGGAACCTCGCCAAAGGTTCTGCCTGTATCAAGAATTGAGCACCATTATTTTGAACCACAGAATCCAGTGTTAAGAAAAATAATGCAGGAATTTGATAATATGATTGAACAAAATCTGAGTTCAATTCTTTCTTGATAAATTTAATCTTAAAAACTCAATACAACAGGTTCACTTTTTTTATATACTGTCCTATGTTATTTGTATGAAAGATCAAGATAAAATATTACATGCCTCATTCTTCCTCTTTTTCTTTTTTACCTTCTTATATTTGGTTATTCGGCTATTATATTCTTGGGGAACACCCGTCTGGTTTAAGGTCTTTCCGGATGTTTATGCTTTGAGGTTTCTCCTTTCAATTCAGGTTTTCTGTCTTTGTAGTTATATCTTCTTTTTTATTTGGCCAATTTTTCTATTATTTCGTAACCACGATTACTACCGGCGGGTTTTTATTACAGCCTTCATACCGGTTATGATTTTTTCAATTTTCATTATCTTCAAGGTTCCGATTCAGGTAATTCAGACCTTTTTGGATATTACAGATGCTATTGCCGGAACCATTATTTTATCGCTTCTATTCAGCTTCAGAAAAGAAATGATGAGCTCCGGTCTAAATAGCTCCGCGTTTTTGTTGTGGTTTGTCTGCGGATGCGCTCAAATCATTTTTGAGCTTTTATTTCTATTTTCATTTATTCCAGGAGAAATTGCTATCATAATAAGATTTATATTTTTCTTTATATGTGCCATGTATACTGCAATTTTTCAGCCATGGAAGAAGACAAAAAGTATTGATAAGGCTGCCGTAATGTTTGGATTGTCGCCACGGGAGAAGGATGTGCTAGGCCTTATCATGGAAGGTAAAACCAATGATCTTATAGCAGAAGAGCTTTTCATTTCTCTATCAACCGTAAAAACACATGTAGCAAGAATATTTGAAAAAACTGGGGCAAGAAACAGGCTTGAAGCTGCCTCCTTATGCAGAAAAAGTTGAAATCATACTTTTGGCCGATACAAGAATAGCTGTAAAATCCAGTAGGCTGGAACTGGAGGAAAGAAAATGAAAGAAAACTTATCAAGAGTCTGGCCATTTTTTTGTATGCTGTTTCTGGCTATGGGAAGTGTTATTGTATCTTGTACAACAACATCCGCCTATCAAGACAAAAACATAATCTCGCTTAATACTGGAATAGCAGAAGACGGCAATATCTATACAACATGGATATTGGATGATATTCAATCGGTAATTATAACCGATGATTATGATCGGGCAAAAAAGATTGAGCTCTCTTCAGACCAATGGAGTTACAATAATGATACAACAGAGATTAAGGTGTTTTACGATATACCCTTTTCTGATTTTATTGTAAGTGTTGAGGGTGTCCATAAATCTCCCAATACCTTTTTTTTACGAGGAATAACGGTGCCCGAAGAGCTTCTTGTCATACTTGATGGAAGACTTGGTATAGAGGGATATGATTACACCCTTGATGAACAGACAGATAGGCTCACCTTCAGAAACGATATCGATTTACAGATGATTCCATGGTATATCAGCTATACGACGCCTGAAGCATGTACTAGTATTGGCGAATGGACTCCCGAAAGTCAGGACCAGATAGCATATCTTGAAGCTGAGCATCGTAGAAGATATCTCAATTTATGGTATGACAAACAAGAAGCTTTCTGGTTTTTTGAAGGAGATGGTACAAAGGCAGAACCGCCGGCTCTTGTAAAGAGAGAGGCATCCCCTAAAGAGCTGGCAGAATTTAAATCTACACCAGTATCGGTAATAAAGATGCGCCATGATTCCGATTTTTCTGAATTGTCAAAGGAAATGGGCTTTAATGTTCAACTGCCGGAGGCTGTAGACACAGCGGAGGGCTCTCTATCCTGGAAGATATTTTTCAAGAGCATTGAAGAATACAGCTGCGATGGAAAGCTTAAAAACGAATTGCATGTTATGTATCGTTTAAAGGGTGATATAAGAGAAAATGACAGGTATATTGAGATTGTTGTTTCTTCGATTGCCAGCCCTGATTTTCAGAAAGAGAAGACTGAGCCACTTATAGAGAAAGAGAGTCTTTCTATAGGAGTTCCTGTAACAAGGACACGTTTTTGGGGTATGATAACTACTGGAACTTCTGATAAACCAGAAGCCGTGATGCTTACAACATGGGAATGGACCTATAATGAAGGCCTCTATTACATTTCTACAGAATCCACAGAAGAAGAAAACTGTATGGATTTTATAGAGCAAATTACCGGAGCTTCTGAGTAACAAATAATTAGGACACTGCTCCTCTTTTAAAAAACTGATTGGGTTTTAAAAGAGGAGAAATTTATATCTGTTATTGGATACTTCTTTTGTATTTTATCAACAAAGCCATCTTCGATCATTTCTTCCATATAAGGAACTATTATAGGATCAAATTGTTTACCTGAGTTGTTATTTAAATCAATTATAATATCTTTTAGATTCAATCCATTTCTATAGCATCGGTTACTGCTCATTGCGTCAAATGAATCTGCTACACAGATTATTCTGGCACAAAGTGGAATCTCTGTTCCAATAAGCCCTGAAGGATAGCCTGTTCCATCAAAGCGTTCATGATGGTAATGCGCTCCATCACGTATTTCTGGTATTGCGGTAAAGTTTTGAAGCATATTACTTCCGGTAGTTGTATGAGACTTAATTAAATTATATTCATCGTTGGTTAATTTCTCTGGCTTATTTAAAACTACATCAGGAATGCCAATCTTACCGCAATCATGCAGTAGCGCTATATAGTAGATTTGGGTAACCTCAAGAGCTTTCATTTTCATACGCCGGGCTATTTCGGCTGAATATTCCGCTACTCTGGTTGAATGTCCTTTTGTATAGGCATCTTTGGCATCTATAAAATTGGTTAATGTTTTTATAGACTGCATAATGATTTTTGAATCAAGTTCCTGACGTTTAAGGTAAAACTCAGTATGTGATTGTATTATCAATGATGTGATTAAGCCTATAAACCATAAAGCAGATATAACTGATAATATTTGAAAAGCAAGCAGGTCTTTCATTTTGATGATTTTATATCCACTTAAAGTGTAGCTTTCCAGCGACATAAGTTCTGTAGCATAAATAACTGCTCCAAATGTAGTTTTACTATGAGGGGTTACTGTAGCAGGTAAGCCTGTTGCTACAAAGGTTATTTTATTTCTACT
>JAQQAK010000042.1 GCA_028527945.1 Spirochaetaceae bacterium | reverse complement strand
GTAAGCGGTAAATCTTACCCTATGATTTAACCTGCTCAGACGTCAGGTTGAACGGCAGCAGGTTTTCATAATCCGATGTAGATTCACAATACGGCAGCTTTCGGAAAACATAGTAGAAATAATCATAGACTGAGAGTTTTTGCAATTTTGCAGATTCTACAAGGCTGTATAGTATCGCCGAAGATTCAGCACCGCGTTCTGTATCGGAAAACAGCCAATTTTTCCGACCGATTACGAATGGACGTATTGCATTCTCGGCACTGTTGTTCGAGGGTGTCAGTAATGGATCATCAAGATACAGCTTTAACTGCTCCCAGTTGTCAAGTGTATATGATATTGCTTTACCGAATGCCAGAGTCGGCGGTGTCTGTGATGCATGTTCAGTCAGCAGTTCGAATAGAGATTGTAAAATCGGCCCGGCTCTGTTTTTACGTTGCTTTTGAAATCCTTTCCTGGAAAAGTCAGCTCTTAAATCTTCAAGTTCAAAAAGCTTCTTAATCAATTCAAGTATCTTTTTCGCATCAGGAGATTTTGACATCTCCCAATATTTATAAAACTTCCGTCGTGCATGTGCCCAACAGAGAACATGCAGGATTGAACTTGTGCCGTCTTTTCTCAACCTTTTCAAAGCTGTGTGATAGGCTTCATAATCATCAGTCTGCAGCCAACCTTCATAATCCTGCAGGAAATCATAAGGGATTTCATGAGAACGACTCTTTTCATACTGGAAAACTACCGATTTCTTATCCGGTTCACCTCCAAGAAATACCCACATCCATGACTTATCCTGCGCTTTCCGGCCTTTTTCTTTTAAAACCTGCACCCGGGTTTCATCCGCATTGATTACAGGTCCATGTTTGATGTTTTCTTTCAGCAGCTCATAAAGCGGTCTGCATTTTTCGGCACACTTGATAGCCAAAGTGCTCAAAGTAGCCCTCGGTATATCAATACCAATGGCAGAAAGTCTCTTGCTCTGTCTGTAAAACGGTAGTGCGTATTCAAACTTTTCGTTTATGCTCCATGCAAGCAGGCTTTCATCTGCTATGCTTCCGCCAATAAGATGCTTTTTACCTTCAGCAGTCTGAACACCAACTTCATCATCAGTTGTTCCTTCGCAATTGCGGCAGACATATTTCTTTTTTATCTCACGGCGAACTACTACTTTTGCTGGTACTATACAAACTCGCTCTGAAACATCTTCACCGATGCAGACCTTTTCTGTTCCGCAGGCGCAGGTTTTATCTTCTTCATCTATATCGTATTCAACTATCTCGCGGGGCAGGTCTTCCGAAAGTGCTTTTCTGCCGGCGTCTTTTCGTACAGTTTTCGTATGCTTTTTTACTTCAATTGTTTCTGTTTCTATTTCAACCTTCTGTTCAAATACGGCATCTTCTGCTTCGTTGAACAGAGATGCCTGCTTTTTATCTTCCTTTGTGAGTTTTTCAGACTTGGCTCCGAAATGAAGCATCTGAAGTATATATACTTGTTCCTTCAATTCAGCAATTTGATTACTTTGGTTATTTATAATCTGTTTGAGTTCCGCATTTTCTTTCAGTAAGGTCTCAGTACTCATATAAGAATTTTAACATGCTTGAATTCGAGTGTGAAGCCCTAAATGCGGGAATAATGTAATTGTTTATGTGCCTTAAAGAAATCTATTCCATCAAGCAGCATCTTAAGTTCTTCAAACTTTATTTCCCGGGCATCGTCTTCCGTTTCCGGCCAGGGGAACTTGTTCTTCTCCAATCTTTTCTGCCAGAGACAGAAGCCGTTTCGATCCCAATAAACTATCTTCAGCAGTTTCCGCTGGCCGTTGCAGAATAGAAACAGGCTCCTGGAGAACGGATCACTTTGCATTGTATTCTGAATAATGAGACTCAATCCGTTTACGCCCTTTCGTAGATCGGTTTTTCCGGGACGGATGTAATACCTGTAATCAGTGTAATCTAAAATCATTAGAGCTCTCCGATTACCTTCAATACTGATTTAAGGTGTGTTTCATCGAATCCTTCTGATATTGATATCATGAACTTTTTTGTTTGAATGACAATAGGCTCAGTTTTCGCTGATATCTCGGGTTTTATTTCTACAACTGCAGAATCTACGGCTATTGCATCCCCACTGAATCTTTTCCGGTGTTTATAAAAAGTATTCGGATGGATTCCTATATCATTGCAGAATTCAGGAATCGATTTCCCGCTTTGCCGGTGCTGCTCAAATATTTCTTTCCAGTTTTTGATGACTTTTCGCATTTTGTTCCTCCGTAGTTTTTCCGGAGAATAATGCATTTTCATTTTTTTTCAAGAAGGTAAGATTTACCGCTTACGAGCAACGTAATGAGCTTAACTTTTACAAGCTATCTCTACTTTGCCAGACTTCTATTTCGTTTTGTTCATTACAGCCTATCTTCATAGCTGCTCATTATGCAGTTTCGCTTCGCTAAACTACAAGGCCTTATTTAGTCTATATTTTTATTTTCATAGGGTCTGCGACCCGATGAAAATAAAAAAAAAGCCTGGCAACGACCTACTCTCCCGCTAACGCAGTACCATCGTCGTAGTAGGGCTTAACTACCGTGTTCGGTATGGGAACGGGTGGAACCCCTTCTCTATGATCACCAGACTAAATTATCTAATTTAGTTTACGAACCAAACCAGCGTTTGGACCGAACAGGGATTTGTTTTTGGATACTTTATCTTAAC
>JAQQAK010000041.1 GCA_028527945.1 Spirochaetaceae bacterium | reverse complement strand
AATTTAAACGAAAAAAAACAATTCTTTAATGATACTAATAAACTAATAGCTCATAAATGCTTTGTGAATAAATACAACGTAATTGATACGAATATTTTTCTATCAATGGTTTTGTTAATGATAATTGGTGTAATTTCACTAAAAAAACGTGAAGCATCTTTTTCTACAAGAATTTTTTCTGCAATCTGTTGGAGTACTATTTTAATTTTAAGTATAGATACGGTTAACTGGTTTACAGACGGAAAAGAAGGCTCATTAGCATATTGGCTTACCTATCTTTCCAATTTTCTTGTCTTTCTTTTTGAGCCATTACCTCTTCTTTTATGGCTTTGCTATGTTGATTTTCAACTAAATAAATCATTTGAGAGAATTAAAAAAAGATGTTTTTATTGCCATCCTTTTGTATTCACTCTTTGTCTAATGATCTTTTCAATTTTTACAGATTTTGTTTTTAGCGTTGATTCTAATAATGTCTATCACAGGGGTCCAGGCTTTCTTGTTTTAACAGCAAACTTTATTCTGTGTATTATTTTTTCTTTCTATCTTGTTTTTAAAAATAGAAAGACATCTAATAAAAGGACTGTCAGAGTTTTATCATTTTTTGGAGTTATTCCAATAGCAGCGACAACTTTTCAGGCTCTTTTTTATGGAATAAACGCGATATGGCCAGCTGTTGCAATAGCAGTTATTTTTGCGTATATATTTCTTGAAACTCAAAGAGAAATAAGAGATTACCTTACAGGCCTTTTAAACCGTGAACAGATAGATTCAATTATTCAGTCAAGAATTAATGAACATAACCGTAAAGGCTGTTTTACAATTTTAATGATAGATATGGATGGTTTTAAAAAAATAAATGATATCTATGGTCACAAAGAAGGTGATCAGGCACTTATAATGCTATCAACCATTTTAAACAATTCTCTAAAGTCCACAGATAAAATAGCCAGATTTGGTGGAGATGAGTTTCTGGTAATGCTTGAAGAATGTGAAACTGAAACAATAGAAAAAATAATAGCCAGACTATATAAAAAATTAGATGAAATAAATAGTGTTAACGGAAAACCTTATGATATTGCATTCAGTACTGGCTACACAATTTATTCACCAAATAAATATCACAACTTTACAGAACTTATTCATGAAGCAGATCAGAATATGTATGAGATAAAGAAAAAGAGAAAAGAGGAAAAACCTATTCTGGTAAGATAGACGCAGCACTTGTAAAACAATGTGTCCTGATTGTATGCTTGCGTTCATGGACAAGCTTAATATACTTTTTATTGAACCTTTTTATGGCGGATCTCACAAAAATTTTACTGACGGAATTATAGAATACAGCTCGCATAATTTTGATTTATACACTCTGCCTGCACGTTATTGGAAATGGCGAATGAGAGGAGCCGCTCTTTACTTCTATAAAAAAATAGAAAAGCCAGAAAATTATGATCTTCTTTTTACCTCTGATATGATGAGTTTATCCGATCTAAAAATGCTGTGGGGCTCAAAATGTCCTCCTTCTATAGTATATTTTCACGAAAACCAGCTTTCATACCCTTTACCAGAAGGTGAAAAAATGGATTATCAATTTGGGTTTACAGATATAACAACAGCATTAGCAGCAGATAGACTTTTATTTAATTCAAACTTTCATTTAAACAGTTTTATTCAGAATATGCCCGGGTTTATAAAAAAAATGCCTGAGTTCAAACCTTTATGGGTTGTAGATGTAATAAAGGATAAATCTTCTGTTTTATATCCAGGAACACATTACAAAGGGGCAGCCGCCTCTAAAACAGATTCGAACCAGATTCCTGTAATATTATGGAATCATCGCTGGGAATTTGATAAAAAGCCTGAAATATTTTTTAACATTCTTAAAAAAGCTGATGAGATCTTAAAAGATGATGGTGTTGAAACGCCTTTTAACATTGTTCTTTTAGGTGAAAACTTTCAGAAGATGCCAAAAGCGTTTATAGACGCAAAAGAATACTTTAAAGAAAGGATTCTTCAATACGGTTACTGTAAAAACAACAAGGACTATTATTCGTTTCTTGAGTTATCAGATATTTCAATTAGCACCGCGATTCAGGAGAACTTCGGTATTTCTGTTGTAGAAGCTATTCAAGCGGGATGCTCACCGCTTTTACCAAATAGATTAAGCTATCCTGAACTGATACCTTCGTCTCTTCACAAGGATTTCATATATAATTCTGATTCTGACTTACTTAAAAAGCTCATTAATATTTTGAAAACAAAAAACTATCCAAAAATAGAAAGCCATTTTGATAAATTAAAATGGAAAAACAATATTAGTTGTTTTGATGAGTTTTTCTTTAATTTCGTTAAAGAGATCACAACTTAAGAATATTTCAATTACTTTTAAATATTCTTCTTATTTTATTTTTCATCTTTAATGATAATGATTCTGAAGTCTCTATATTTATCTTTTCTGCTTTATTCATCTGTAATTTGGAGTTTTCTTTATGCTCTATAAGTAATCCTTCTAGATGTTCATAAAATTGTTTATTCTTGTTCAATGATAAATTGATGACATCTTCAGCAATATGAAAAACTATTACATCAGTTAAGGCCTCAACATCAGCCCCTCTTAATTCTCCTGTCAAAAAAGCCATTTCACCAAAAACTTCTCCGACACCAAGTCTTTCAAGCATAATTTCTTCATATCCATCTGTTCTCATATTTATTACAACAACACCTTCAGCAACAATATATAAAGACTGCCCTGATTCGCCTTGTTTAATTATTGGTAATCCTTTTTTATAATATTCAACCTTTAAATTTTTAACGATATTTTCTTTTTCTTCTTTTTCAAGAGTTTTAAAAATATCTACACAATCAAGAAGAATCATAGGATTCTGACTAACAAAAGAGTTTAACATTCCGGCATCATTTTCAGCCTGCGCGGGATGTATTCCTGCGCAATATAAATGAATCCATAAACGTTTCCATATTGCTTCTTCTACAATATTTTTCTGTTCATAATCTTTTATATAACAGCAGACTTCAAATTTTGAGTTAATACCCTCTATAGCTTCAACAGTAACTTCCGGATCTGGCTCAAGTAAAATGTAATTAGAAGAAACGACTGCGTCATATATTATCTTTTCAACTCTTTGAGGCATAAACTTATTTTTTATCCTAATCTTAAA
>JAQQAK010000040.1 GCA_028527945.1 Spirochaetaceae bacterium | reverse complement strand
CCATGTGATCCATGAATAAGCTGCTGAACAGATAAAGGCTTTTCAAGACATCCGGGAGGCAGAAGCTGTATTGATTTTTCATTAGTAAGAAAGATTTGATAATCCTTATTTTCTTCTCGCACAGTCATACACGAAAAAAGTGAAATAATAATTATAAAAACTGAACATATTTTTAGAATAATTTTCATTCTTCATTCCTTCTCATAAAAACTGGTTCAAGCAAAATAGTTAAGAAAAACGCGGCAAATAATCCAGAAGCAACAGTGATACCAAAACCACCTGCAAGTTGTGTCATTCCAAGTAAAGAAAAAGATAATAATGTTGTTAGAAGACTCATTAAAATAGATAGATAAACTGCGGGATCTGCGGATTTTCTCTCATTCAGTAAAATTATATAATCACTACCCATTCCCGGAATAAGGATTAAACCAACTATGACAAAAAGGTTAACTGGCAGCTTTAATAAAATCACAATATTAAGCGCTATCAAACTAGCAGCAATTGGAATTAAAACAATAGACGCGGCTTTCTTAAAAGGATAACGAAACATGAGAACAATAAAAATCAGAGCATATGATGCCGCTATAATTAAAAGAGACAGTCGGCTTAATTTTTCTAATGTTAAATTTAATTCATTAACCTTATTCATTAGAAAAACTTTATTCTGCCCATTTGTCCAGGATTTTATAGAATCTATATCTTTAACATCAAAAAGCATGATATTTAAATAATATGAACCGTCAACTTCCCCGGCATCAAAGGTGTCTAATAACGAACCTATAGGTAGCTTTAAAATATCAGCCTTTTCCAAAAATTGATCTTCACGAGAATTAAAATCTTCCAACCAGTTTTTATAGTCAGTATTTGAAAAACCAAGTTCAATAAACTGCCGCAAAGCAGCAGGCAGCATTTTTTCTTTAACAAGCTGATATTGGCTCTGTTGGGATTTATGTGATGGCAAAAACTGCTGAAGCCCCATTGCAGAACCTAAAACATCTTTAGATATCATTTCATCAATATCCGCTTGGATTCTTTCAGAAGTTTCCAAACAATCTTCAAGACTGCTTCCCTCTATTGTCAGATAAATTCCTGTAGAACGAAGATCAAGAACTTCTCTGGAAGTCATTTCCCAGGCTTTCATCTGTTCACTCATGGTATAATAGTCTGTTACAGAATTACTTATAGAAAGACGAGGAATACCAAAAAAGAGAAAAGCTGTAAGAAGAATAACAATAACAATTCTTACAGGAGTCTTAAGTCTGGCTGAAAAATCAAAAAGCCGACTTACGCCATTTATCGCTTTGCCAATATTTTCGCTTGTTCTCATTTTAGCTTTAGGTAAAACCGGATAAATTAATCCTACAGTCAAAAAGCTGCTGCAAAGACCAAAAAGAGAAAAAAGGGCCATCTGACGCATTAATGGAAAGGGGCAGAAAAAGAAAGAGCCATAACTAATAAAAGTGGTTAAAAGTCCTATAGAGATTCCAGGAATAACATCATTGAGTATTTTTTTTCCATCCAATCGGCTCTCTGCCCAATGTGTTAAATAATGAAATGAATAATCTACCGTTATTCCAATTAAACTAGTACCGAAAACTATTGTAAAAATATGTATTTCATCAAAAATAATTGCAACACCAGCTAAACCGGACAAGATTCCCATCAAAATAGAGAAAAAAGTAGCGCCTAAAGGTAAAAAAGAGCGAAACACCAACAAAACCAACACAACTATAAATAATGTTGACAATGTACTCAAAAAAGAAATTTCACGTTGAGATTGCCTTGCAGCCAAATATGAGTGAACTGGAACTCCGGAAAAAACGATTTCAGATGCAGGGTCAGAAAGGAGCAAATTCTCTCTATACTCAAGAAGAGACGCAACAGGATTTGTTTTTATATCTATTTCTGAACCAGAAGAATCTGTTTTAGCGGTAAGCATAATCCAGTGACGGCCATTATATTCACGATGAAGGTACGAATCTTTAAGAGACATTGCGTTTGAAGAAAGCAAACTTGAATTCAGAAAATCCTGTAAGTGAGACGATGCCAGCAAAAAGGGATCTTCAGGAAGATAATTTAAATTACCAAGCGCAAAAGGCCCATTTAATTGAAAAAAACAATTTTGTCTAAGGTAGTTTATATTATCATTTTCAAGACTTTTTTTTACAGCTGGCGACAGAAAATGATAACGAGATTTATGCAAGACAGAAACAAAATCATCAAGAGCGCCAGTACCATACTTCAACTGAACATCTTTAAGACCAGCAATACCAGACATATATTCACCAAGAACATCTGCTTCATGCTCAGCGGACGATAAATCTTTATTACCAACAAGAATAGTTAACTGACTATTAAGCCGACTGGTTACGACATTTTCTACATCTGATAATTTTTGCTGCTCGTTAGTTTTCGGCAGAATTGCATAAAGATTGGTACTTATGCTCATTCCTCCATGAATCAGAAAAACAAGTAAAAGAACAGCATGGAGAGCTGCCCATAAAATTATACTTTTTTTTGGCGGCAAATTGATTTTATTCAAACTCATGTTACGGAAGGACATCGGACTCCTCTGAAGTCAAAGAATCAGGATATTGGAGATCTTCAAATTCGTATGTTGTAATTCCACCTTGTGCTTCATTTATAATAAAAGTTTCAATTTGAGTGTTTCCTTCAAGAACAAAAGAAGCTATAAGTGATTTTAAAGTTTCATCTTTTGGTTCCAAAGCGATGGTCCAGTGGTCTGGGAATTTGTGATAAAACATATCATAATATTTTTTTATTACATCGTATTCACCGCGAAACACAGATTGAACAGTCGTAGAAAACTGTGCAAAAGAAGGATCATCTCCAAAAGAAAGAATCTGGCGTTGCCCTCCGGCCTCTTGAACAATCTCACTGTCGTTTATTGTAATATTCATTGGAAATGGTGATTTTACAATCCAGGCAAGACCTCGCTCCTTATGAAATAAAAAAATACCAGAGCTGATAACATCTCTGTTTATAGATGGAATATGTTTAATCTGCCGGTAAGATGATTTTATTATATCATGAGAAGCAAGCTCACTGAAAATACTGTCAACTTCTGCTGATTGCTCACTTGTTACCGGATAATCAAAAATATCCTGAGCTCCAAGTGACGCACAAATAAAAACAAAAAAAATGAGAGATATCCATCTCATGGAATATTTTTTTTTGATCACTTCAAAATCACTCCAATTTACTGCAAATTACAACATAGAAATCAACCACCCAGGAGCAGCGTTCCAAGGTCTGGTTGGTTCTGCAAGGAATGGGTTTATAAGGTCGCTGCTTTCTACTCAACACACAGAGCTCTTCATAATAGAATATTCCGCATGTAAAATCCCTCTTAAAGCAGGTCGGGGTATTAATCCATCCTGGCAAATAAAAAAAATCTCTTTTTAAAGAAAGAATTATAAAACAGCTTTTACCTTATCCAACAGAACTTTTGGAGATACAAAAAGAGTGCTTCCAGTTTTCATATCAATAGCCATCTGAGTACTGCTGCCCTTATTTATCTTAACACCTGTATCCTTATCATAGATAAGATAAGAAATTTTCAACCTGTTTTCATATTCTTCAAGAGTGGCCCTAATGGTAAAAGTCTGTCTGAATTTAATCGGCTTTATATATTTACTCTCGATATTAACAACAGGCCAAGCATATCCGCTTTCTTCCATATCATCATAACTATACCCAATTGTTTCAAGAAGGGCGCACCTGGCTTGTTCATAAAACTTAATGTAATTACCGTGCCATACAATTTTCATTGAATCTACATCATAAAACTCTGCTTTAAGCGGTATCTCTACAAAAAATTTATCTTCTTTTTTTTTCATTGTTAAAAATCCTTTTTCCAGAAATCATAAAAATTGTACCACTGATAAGGATGCTCCAAACAAAGCTTCTCCAAATATCCGACGTATTCTTCGGTAAGATTTCTGACTATAGTTTTTCTTCCAGTGCGAGAACTACCATGCTGATATTCAGACTTGTATACATGAAATTCATAAGGACTGGAGAAATCTCGATCATCAGAACGAACTCCAAACATGAAATATACAGGACTATCAAGCAAGGTCGTCATTACAAACGCACCCTGTGGAAACAAAGCCTCTTCTCCTAAAAAATTAACAGGAGTTGTTTTCATTTTATTATTTTTAGCAGTTCGATCTCCAGCAATAATAACTAAATCACCACTATCTATAGCTTCTTTTAATTCGATTATGGTGTTAACACCCATATCTGAAGCATTCACCAAGTGAACCATAGATTCAGGATTAATCTCTTTTAAAGCCTTATTAAACTTGGCTGTACCAGAAAAATCTACAATTGAATGTATTCCAAAAGAAGGTAACCCCTCTCCAGCCTCAAGACTCGCGAACGCTCGAAGCATTTCCATATTGCCAAGATGAGAGCATATTATCACAGCTCCCTTTTTCTGCTGCAATTGCCCTTTCAACTCAGTTACTCCCTGAGAATCCTGCTCAAGCTGATCAGAATGAGTCTTACCTGCCCAGGCTGAAAATTTTTCAAGAAGAGAATATGAAAAACTGAATATATGACGGTAAACATCTGAGTTTTTAACAGGTCCACTTTCATTCTTCATTTCCCTTACTCTATTCAAATAAGAACGGCTAATTTTTCTGGTGCCAGGAGAAAAAAGAAAAAAGAAAAAAACTACAGGATAGAGAATAACCCTGAATGCCCTCCCCCCAAGCAGAGAAAATAAACGAAATAAAAGCTTCATCCCAAAAGTTGAGCCGCCCTTTTCTTTCTGCTCAGTCCAGTGAGAAGAATCAGCCTTAATTATTTTCTTTATTTTAATGTTTCTTGCAATGATGACAGGAAAGCGAAATATCATACCTATAAACAACTTGGTATGCATTGCTGATATTAAAGCGTTATCATGAAACATTCTAAAATGCGAAATACCGCCCTCAGGATAAACAACCCTTACAGGAAGGAATTTCATTGGAACGCCTTGCCAATGCAGTTTTACAAGAAATTCAATATCAAAATCCATTCTTTTTCCAAGAGAATGTTTTTTGATAAGCGAGCAGGCATCTTTTAATGGATAAAACCGAAAACCACACATTGCGTCAACAATATCTTTAGAAAGAGTTTCAGCGTAAACCATTCCAGTTGTTAATTTTCGCCCAATCTTTCTTGCAGTTGGAACTGTTTCATCATAAACAGGATATCCGGCAATTATATATTGAGGGTATTCTTTCGCAAGCTTTAAAAACTTTGGTAAATTTGATAAATCATGCTGGCCATCAGAATCAACCTGAAGTGCATGTGTATAACCGAGATTTTCAGCTTCCAAAAGCCCTTTTATGACAGCGCCGCCTTTACCCTGATTTTCATTCAGACGGAAAAGACTACATTGAGGAACCTCTTCCGCTATTTGCTCCAAAATAATGCGAGTTTCTTCAATACTCCCATCATCGACAAGAACAACAGGAAGCCCTTTTTCAATCACTGCATCAACAACAGCTCTTGTTGTTGAACCATGGTTATAAACAGGAATTACCGCGCAAGGACTAAAGCTTGGAGAACTGCTCACTACGCATTCTCCCTCAAAAGGATCTTGCCGGTAGAACAGACCGCTTTAGTAGAATCATTTTTATAATTAAATGCCACACATTCTTTTGCAGGGTCATATGAAAAAGAAACTTCTAATTCAATATCAGGAAATATTGGACTTTTCATTTTGATTCTAGGTATTTTAAGCATTTGGATTTCCCGATCTAATTCTTTTCCTAACTCAACAAGCAGCCAATTAATTTGTACGACCGCAGGCAAAATTTTCAATTCTGGAAAATGCCCTTCAAAATAACAATAATTTTCAGGAAACTTTAAAATATAAACCCAAGTATTTCCATCACGTTCTTTTGAAATTATTTCTGGCTGATTTACAGAGTTACCTTTATTTTTTTCAAACAATTTAAGAGCCTCCGCTTTTTTAACCTTTCCCATATTATTCCTGGGCATTTCATCAGGATAACGCCATTTTCTGGGAACAACCACAGGAGGGAAAGTCTCCTTCAAAAATCGGCGCAGTTCATTGTTTATCTCTAACTTCTTCTTTATTCCCCATTCATCAGACTTGTTTTGATCAAGTAAGACAACCGCACCAAGATACTGACGCTTTTCTTGAAAGAAAAGTACAATACAATCAGATACCCACGGATGCAGCAATAATTGGCGTTCCATATCATTTAACGCGACCCGTTTTTCTTCAACCTTTACAACACTGTCTTTTCGACCTATTAAACGGAATTTGTTATCTTTAGACCATTCCAAGATATCATCAAGCTCTTCCCAACCATCATTAAACAAATAAGGTGATTTTAAGAGGGCTTTACCATTCTCAATTTTAAGAGAGTGCGGAGAAAAAAGATTCCATGAAGCTGAATCTGGAGAGTATTTCCACCCCATACTTCCAGCTTCTGTTGAGCCGTAAATCTCTAAAATACTTGAATGAAATGATTCGGATGCCTTTAAGGCTACATTTTCCGGTAAAAATCCACCAGCAGAAAAAAGGTTGTAATCCCCGGAAAATGTTTTTAGAGAACTGTCCGCAAACCGTTTTAAAAACGCAGGGCTTGTGATAATTGTTTTTTTTCCATCAGGCAAAGATTCAAGACCTTCTGGATACTGAATTCGGTGACACGATACGGGGCAACCAGAAAAAACTGGAAGCAGAAAAGCAAAGATAAAGCCGTAAAAATGCTGATGCGGAACCGTACTATAAAATGTAGAGTTTTTGATCTTGTTATAAAAACTCGTATTCAGAGTTTCTATTTCTATATCAAGCTGATCAAATCTTTTTTCAACAGGCTTTGGCGTTCCGGTAGAGCCGGATGTATAAAAGATGACACGACAGTTTTCGTTTCGTTCAAATTTATTTTTGGCAGAGCCTTGTATTGAATTTTCAACTAAAGCAGAAATAGAATATTCTGATCTGCCAGAATCTGTCAAAACTGGAAATTCACCTTTTTCTGGATAATTATCTTGTAAATGTATATTCTTTGAACTAAACAGTAACGATAAAAAACCAATTATAAATGTGTCTGGAGCATCCGTATGAAGAAACCAGTCTTTTTCAGACCTTGATTCAAGAAAAGATGAAATATTTTCAATATTTTCTTCAATCTTCTTCCATGAACAAGAAGCTTCCCCGACAAATACAGGTAAATCGCTTTCAGCCCATAAAGACTTGAGTCTGTCTAAGGTTAAGTATTTTTCCATCTCTTCTCCACAATTTTTCTAATGATCCACTCTGAAACAAAAAGGGTGCCCATAAGTATATATGAAATCATTCCATTATACAGCGTCCAGACAAAATCTGAGGCCCATAACGCTGTAGAAAGAGAAATAAAAATGTTCAGTACAAAAAAGCAACACCAGATTATAGTTACACGTTTACAATAAACACGAACCTTATCTATATGAGGGTCTTCTTCCAGATTCTTATTTTGCATTAAAGCAAAACGATAAATCATTGGCGGTGGAGTAAATAATGTTAATCCAAAACTAAGTAAAAGGAAAAAATTGATTAATAATGGATAAAGTTTTACAAAGCCTTTATTTTCTGTAATAAAAGTTAATACCGCAAGAATAAGAGAAACACTTAAAACAACAAAAAGTTGAATTCTTTTAAGTCCCTTATTTTTTAAATCACCACTGTTACCAATAAAATACGCAAAGCCCATGCCTAATAAAACAAAAACGAGGCCTTTTGTCCCTATATTAAACTTCCAAAGAAGAAGGAAAACTACAAAAGGATAAGCAACAGCAGCTATTATAGATAAGACTTTAAGAAGCCATTTCATTACTCTGCGTCAGCAGATTCCAAACAAAGTTTTTCGATTGCTGTAACAACATCATCTATAGATCTTACCTGCTTAAA